>NZ_JBICHO010000571.1:0-26029 GCF_043100905.1 Rhodopirellula sp. JB055
ACCCGCAGAGTCCCCGACAACAATGGCCAGATTCCAAACTTCGCTTTCTCGATGTCCTTGCTCTGAAGAGCGGTCCACTCGGTTCCCGTCAGGAACCCACTGAGAGAAACGTATTCGCTCTGAATAAAATGCCAGCTCTCACCAATCAGCATCACGATGATGCCCAAAGTGATCCCAACGGTCAGCAAAGCACAGAACGCAAGCAAAGCCACCATGGCCTTCTCTTGCACCACGCCAATCCCGGTCGATCGGAATTTCTTATTGACTAGAGCAGTTGGACGATTCAAGGCAGTCATCCCATTTGGCCACCTCGCTCGATTAGCGAGGCGGCTCGAAGAATAGCATTCGTCGCCAGAACAGCGACGCGTAGAAAAGTTGAAAGGAGACCGAAAGAGTCTGCTTATTTGACAAGGTTTTCATCAACAAACAGATCCGTCAGTGCTCCGCTGCGACTCTCACCTGATTCATCCACGAAGTGGGTGCCAGTTTTGACGGCGTCCAAGTTCGTTTGAGCCTTCGCCATCACAGCTTCTGGCAAACGAACGTAGCCAACCTTTTCACTGACTTCTGGTGTATTGGCCAAGAAGTATTCCACGAATGTTTGAACTTCAGCCCGGTTGAGCGAATCCGTGTTCACGTAGATGAACAACGGACGACTGAACGGAGCGTACTTGTTCGATGCGATGTTGTCGGTGGTTGGCTTGTAGGCAACTTCATCCTTTGGGTTGACGATCGGAATTGCACGCAGCTTGTCTTTGTTTTCTTCGTAGTAAGCCACTCCAAAGAAACCAATCGCGTACTTGTTGTCCGAAACACCCTTCACCAGGATGTTGTCGTCTTCATTCAAGTTCATGTCGCCACGAAGTTCTTTCTTGGATTTCTTCGCCAACACTTCGTGGAAGTAATCGTAGGTTCCCGACCCGGTGCCAGGAGAGTAGATCTGGATGGTCTCTTCTGGCCAGCTTGGATCCACGTCGCTCCAATTCTTCACTGCTTCATCGCCAACGAACATCGATTTCAGTTGGTCAACGGTCAACTGCTTGACCCAATCGTTCTGCGGGTTGACGACGATGGTCAAACCGTCGTAAGCGACGGGCAATTCGATGAACTCGACACCAGCTTCTTTGCATTGTTCGAACTCGCCACCTTTGATCGGGCGGGAGGCATCGGAGATGTCCGTGCCCTTGTCGTAGAAGCTTTTGAATCCGTTTCCGGTCCCGTTGCCGCTGACGATGATGTCGACGTTGGGATGCTCTTGGATGAAGCCCTCCCGAATCGCGTTGCTGATCGGCTGAACGGTGCTGCTGCCGTCCACTTTGATCGTTCCGACCAAGTTGGATTCCGCCACGGGGGTATCGCCACCGGACTCAGAATTAGAACTGGACTTGTCACAGCCCGCCGAAATGACTGCGAGTGCAATCAATCACGAGGAAGTCAAGGAAGTGAATTTCATTGCCGAATCGCCTGATAAATGGGGGACGATAGTGTGGGGGGGGGAGAACAGATACTTTCCAAAGACACAGAATCCATCGCGTCCATTCCGTTGCGGCTTGCTGCCGATTCTGTGCAGCTCGTTTCAAGCGCGGACGAATTGTAGTCGTCTTCTCTGGGTTGACAAATTGATCGCTGAGACCCTGTGACGACCCTCCCAACACCCCCTAAACCAATGGTTTTCGAGCATTCCTCCCCCCTTACTGGCTCCAAACTGCCGATCCACTGCCGCAAACCCAGTTGAAGATTTTGTGAAGAAACGGCCGTCTGAAAGGGGGTAGAGTGTCCGTGACCGCGCATTTCCCCCCAATGGCCTCTTTCCACTTCGCGACTGCGAACCGCTCTTCGCAATCGCGATGAAATTGAAGCGAACAATTCGCCTGGCTCTTAACGGCTCAAACTCACAAATTGGCCGTCAGTGGATCCTGGCTACTGTACTCATTGTTCGCTTTCGCCTGCTGAATCACGTCGGGCAAACGTCGCCAAAGCGAGATCGCTTCTCCCACCATCCAGGCCTGCAAAAGCAACACGAAGGAGCCAAACCCGATCAATAGATAATCCCGTTGGGGCCACCAGTTGTTGACCAGGTCGTAGACCATCGCCCAGGCGGGCAACAACAACATCATTCCCATTGGGATCGCCAGCACTGCCACCGGCCGGCTTCTTCTGGCGAGATAAAACACCGCCACCATCAAAGCCAATCCGGCTAACAATTGATTCGTTGCGCCAAACAACGGCCACAGCATCAACCCACCTTTGCCGGGGCTCTCCCCCGCGAAAACGGCAATGGCCATGCCGATGCCAACCGCGATCGTGGTTGCCACGTACTTGTTGGTTCCGGCTTGCCACCCCGCGGACGAAGCCAATTCGCTGATCACATATCGCTGCACCCGAGTCGCGGTATCCAGTGTCGTGGCAGCAAAGCATGCCACCATCACGGCCATGATGGCGACGCCGTATTTCAACGGGATCCCGATGGCGGAAATGAAGTTAGCTCCGCCGTCGATGAACGCTGCCAGCTTCTTGTCGAGGCCTTGGCTCTTCCATCCGCCACCCGCGGCAGCTGTCCCAGCGGCAACCTCCTCCGCCGAAGGTCCTGTGCGGTAATAGGAACGCCAAGCAGCCGATCCGTCCAAAGCAGCTTCGCCAGCGATGGTTTCAGCCACTGCGACCGGTTCTTGACGCGTGATGACAATCGAACCGGAGGAGGTGTCGCGAGTCAGACGCCCCATCCCAACGCCCGCACAGCAAGCCAAAATCACCAACACAGCCAGCATGCCTTCGCCGAGCATCGATCCATACCCAATCACCTGTGCGTCGCGCGCGTTTTTAAGTTGTTTGCTCGTCGTTCCACTGCTGACCAAGCAATGAAATCCGCTGCAGGCCCCGCAGGCAATCGTGATGAACAAGAACGGCAACATCGGAGGCGCATCCGCAGGCACCTGCTTGGCAATCGCAGGTGCCGCCGTGGACAGGTTGGCTTGTCCGTTCAGCGACGCCACCGCCAACCCGGCGACCAACAAAACCAACGCCACACCCAACTGCAAACTGTTCAAAAAATCCCGAGGCTGAAGCAACAACCAAACCGGCAACACAGACGCAAAGAACGCGTAGACGAGCAACAACAAAGTCCAAACAACAACGGGTGTCATGTAAACCGAATCAGCCGGCAACACATTGGCCAGGTCCAAAGGCATCACCGTCGTGCCCAGATAAACCGTCAGGTACAGGATCCCCAATCCAATCACACACGGCAGCACCAAGTTGCCTCCGCGGCGGATCACCGCCCAACCGATGAACGCGGCAACGGGCATCGCCGTCCAAACCGACAGCACGGACTCCGGATACAATTTGAAAATATTCGCGATGACTAACCCGAAGACCGCCAAGACGATCGACAATGCCATCGCCAACACGATCAGGAACAAAACCTTGGCTCGCGGAGAGATCAACCGTCCGGCAGCCTGCCCGATCGATTCCCCACGATTGCGGATCGAGATCACCAAGGCGGCGAGATCGTGCACGCCGCCCACCAAGATCGAACCGAACACCACCCACAGCAAAGCTGGCAACCATCCCCAAAAAACCGCCAGGGCTGGGCCGACGATTGGCCCCGTTCCGGCAATGCTCGTGAAATGATGCCCAAAAACGATCGACCGATCCGTCGGCACGAAATCGACGTCGTCCCGCTGAGCCACGCTAGGCATCGTTTCCCCAGCACTGAGCCGAAACAATTTGGTCGCCAAATAACGGCCGTAGGTGTGATACGCAACGACAAACGCGACCATCGAGAGGATCGCAATGACAAGAGTGCTCATGCGGGGAGATCAGTTGACGAAAAAGTGGGGAATGGATGGTGGGGGAATCAACGGCGGCGAGAATTCGGCGTCAGGCGGTATGCAACCTGCACTCGCCATTGCAATGGGGGAACTCGGTCACGCACCCGTCCAGTTTTCGCAGTTGGACTCGGTGTCGCGAGCGAAGACGGGCTGATTCCACCGACGCGAAGCCATTCACGCCGACCCAACCGAGAAATCCAATCGGACCGTTCCCGGCTGAAATCCTGCCGTTGTCCGGTCGTCGATTCAGATTCGCCCCCTATAATACGCGAAACGCGTGGGCTCCGGACGATGTCGCTGGCCCAATCGAGACCATTTCGCATACGCGACCACTCACTCATCAAGACAAGAACATGAGCTCTGCTTCAAGCAACGGAAACGCCCAAAACAAAATCGAAAAGACCATCATCATCGGCAGCGGGCCGGCGGGTTGGTCGGCGGCCATTTATGCGGCACGAGCCAACCTGGATCCCGTCTTGTATGAAGGCACCGTCAAACCCGAAATGATCCCGCTGGGGCAACTCGCCTACACCACCGAGATCGAAAACTTCGCGGGCTTTCCGGCTGGTAACATCCGTGCGTTCGTGGAATCGGCCGTCGACAAGGACCGCCACTGGAACCTGCCCATGGTTCCCGAGGGGCACGAAAAAGACGGCCAGCCACACTACGCGGTGCAAGGCGTCGAGCTGATGGAACTGATGAAACAACAAGCCATCAACTTTGGAACTCGAGTCGTCGGCGACGATATCGAACGCGTCGACTTTTCCGGGGATGTGCACACGCTGTACCCCGCCTCGGGCGAACCCGTCCAAGCCCGCACGGTGATCATCGCCACAGGTGCACGAGCCAATTACCTGGGTCTTCCTAGCGAAGAACTTTACAAGAACAAAGGGGTCAGCGCCTGTGCCGTTTGCGACGGTGCCTTGCCGGTTTATCGAAGCAAGCCTCTCGCCGTTGTCGGCGGTGGGGACTCCGCCGTCGAAGAAGCCACTTACTTGGCCAATCTGAAAGGTGCCGACACGATCTACTTGCTCGTGCGTCGCGACCAAATGCGTGCCAGCAAGGTGATGCAAGACCGCGCGATCAATCACCCCAACATCGAAATCCTCTGGAACACGGTCGTGGAGGAAGTTCTCGGCGACGAAAAGCTGGTCAACGGGCTGCGTCTGAAAGACACCGTGGACGGGTCCACTCGTGAACTGAAGGTCGGCGGGATGTTCGTCGCCATCGGTCACACCCCAAACACAGCGTTCTTGGACGGTGCCGTCGAAATGAACAGCGAAGGCTACATCCAGTGGACCAAATCGTTCCGCACCAACACATCGGTCGACGGTGTGTTCGCAGCAGGCGATGTCGCGGACGACTACTACCGACAAGCGATCACGTCGGCGGGAACGGGCTGCATGGCCGCTCTGGATGCCGAACGTTTCTTGGTCGAACACGAAGAAACCACCGGCACCAGCGAAGCACGCCCCTCGCTGACCTAAGAAGCATGACCGTGGGTTGAACCCCCAAGACTTCTGTCGCTCCGCGACTGGTTGTGCGTGTCCGAATGATCGAACAACTGCGGAGCGGCGACAGCCGTCACGGCTTGTTGATTCACTCGAGTTCAAAACCCGACGAGTGAGTTTTGAAGTTGCGCTTTTGCATTCAGTTTTGTTGGCCAAAGGCCTTCGTCATCGTAGCCTGGGGCCTCGCCCCAGGGATCGAGAACGACGGGGAATTCGTTGGCCAACGACCAACATCACCCACACGTTTTGAATTGAATTTTGTCGTTGGCCAAAAAAGGGCGGGCGTGTTCTTTTGCTCCAGGGGCGATCCCCCCTGGCTATGTTGAAGGAGGCCGTTGGCCATTCGAGGAAAATGGCACGCGGTCCCTCGCTAACGCTTTTTGAAGTTGCGCTTTTCTCACAACCCGACGCGTCAGCGAGGGACCCACCGGCTCGTTGCGATGGCATGCGGTCCCTCGCTGACGCGTCGGGTTATGGAAAAACCCAATGCCTCACGCAAAAGCGCAACTTCAAAACTAACGCTTCGGGTTGGGATTCAATCAACAGGCCGGTCAACCTCGGCTTTTCACCCCGAGGTCTCGGTTCAATGGTCAACGCAAAAGCGCAACTTCAACGCTCCTACGTTGGACTGTCGCGGCGTTACTTGGATGATTCACCGGAGTTGACTTGCAACTCCAGCATCGCCAAAGCGAACGCTTCGCCGATTTGAGCCATCGTCTTTCCACAGCCCAGGTAGTGATACCCAGCGTTGGAGGCGCCGCGATTCCAAAGTGCGATCTCTTCTTCTGAAATCAGCTCGCGTTCAAATTCTTTCATGAATTCCGCTTGCTGCTCTTTGGTCATGGAACCGCCATGGTTCTCGTGCCCACGCTGCTTCGTCCGCAACTGGTACGCCTTCTGCCGCACCGCTGCGAACTTGCTTGCGATGGCTCCCAGCGGTTCGTCCCAATACGGCCCCGTGGGAACCGCCGCGACGTTGCCGCGAAACGCTTCCCTCGTTGCGGGTGCCGCCATCGCTTCGCGAAACTGTCGGTGATCAGGACTGGGGTGATCACCGTCGACTCCCAACACCCCAATCACAAACGGCAACCCCGCGGCACCAGAGTCCACATCGCTCAAATCCGAACGCACATCGCGAATGAAGTCCGCCATCCACTGCGAGTATTTGGCGAAGCGATTCTGATCTGAATCCGCGGGCAGCCGAGGGTAGACATCCCGATTGACGACGTCATTCCATCCTTGGAACCAAACAAACCCAGCCAACTGATAACCTTGCTCTTCCTGATAACCAGGCACCACTCGACCGAGGTCACTCAGCACCGACTTCACGTGCGCCATCATCAGTCGGTAGTACTTACCAGAATCTTTTTCGTGGTTGCGATCTCGTTGGATGTCGTTTTCCGTCCGCGGATAGACACCGGCACTCGGCGGGCGAAAGTCATAGAACAATGACTTGCCACCCCAAGCGGTTTTGATCAGCAGAATGGGGGCGTCAGTGTTCTCTTCGATCGTCAAACCAAACGTGAACTCCGGACCGATCTTGCCACCATCTTCGCTCGGATTCGGTCGCGAACCGTAACCCGTCGTCAGCTTGCCGACGCCTTCACCGTTCGCGTCGCCTCGGCCGGTCAAGTATGAAATCCAAACCCGATCGCACTCGCGAAAAGTCCCATCGTCGTGTAGCATTCACTTCAAAAATGGCGTGGGCAGCGGGTCCTCCCGCATGTAATCGATCGTTTCGACCTTGGCGTGCCCTTCCATGTTGGACTGCCCCGCGAGGATGTAAACCTGGAGCGGCGGGAGCGATTTGGACGCCGCGGAATCGTCCGCGAATGCGGAAACGGTCATTGGCAACGCGGCGAGCAAACATCCCACCAAACGGACACAACGCAACATCGATACAGCCTCAACAGGTTCTGGAAGGTTGATGAGGCAAGCGCGACAATAGCATTCCCCCGGTCAAGCCAGGATGTCATGCACGACTTCACCGTGCACGTCAGTCAACCGAAATTGACGTCCTTGATATCGGAACGTCAACCGTTCGTGGTCCACCCCTAGCAGGTGCATGATAGTCGCGTGCAGATCGTGAATGTGCACGGGATCTTCGGTCAGGTTGTAGCCAAAATCATCCGTTGCCCCGTGTACGATGCCGGGCTTCACGCCTCCGCCCGCCATCCACAAACTGAAACAACGGGGGTGATGATCGCGACCGAAACTATTTTCTGTCAGCTTGCCCTGGCAATAGTTGGTGCGTCCAAATTCGCCGCCCCAAATGACCAGCGTGTCTTCCAACATCCCCAAACGCTTGAGGTCTTGCACCAACGCCGCCGACGCCTGGTCAGTAGCCCTGCACTGATTGGGCAACCCTTTGGGCAGGCCGCCGTGATGATCCCAACCCTTGTGATAGAGCTGAATGAACCGCACGCCGCGCTGCGCCAACCGCCGGGCCATCAAGCAGTTCGCGGCGAAGGAACCGGGATTCTTGGAATCCTTTCCATACAATTCAAAAACCTCTTCGGGTTCGTCTGCGAAATCGGTGGCTTCTGGAATGGAGGACTGCATCGCGAAAGCCATCTCGTACTGCGCGATGCGAGCTTCTACCAACGGATCCGCGTGACTCGCCAATTGCATCTGATGCAATTTCGAAAGCGCGTCCATCGCCGAGCGACGACTCTGAGTGTCGATGCCTTGCGGATTGCTGAGATACAACACCGGATTGGCACCGCTTCGGAACTGGACGCCTTGATGTTCGCTGGGCAAAAAACCGTTGCCCCAGAACCGCGAAACCAATGGCTGGCCGCTGGTTTGGTTCTTGGTTGTCATCACGACAAACGCGGGCAAGTTTTCGTTCTCGCTGCCCAAACCATAATCCACCCAAGCGCCCATGCTGGGCCGCCCGGGGAACATGCTGCCGGTCTGCATGAACGTGACCGCAGGTCCGTGATTGATCGCCTCGGTGTACATCGACCGAACCACGCAAATGTCGTCGGCGATTTTCGACGTGTACGGCAATTGGTCGCTCATCCAAGTGCCGCATTCACCGTGTTGTTTGAATTCAAACGGGGAACCCACCAGTGGCAAACTCGACTGATTGCCGCTCATTCCTGTCAGCCGTTGGCCGCCACGGATTTCGTCCGGCAGTTCCGTGCCATGCTTTTCGTTGAGCAATGGCTTGTAATCAAACAAATCCAATTGCGACGGTGCGCCGGACTGAAACAGGAAGATCACCCGCTTGGCTTTCGCGGCGTGATGCAGCGTTCCCATAGAACCCGGAACCGGAGCGCCAACTCCCTGTGCCCCCGGTGCATTCGGTGAATTGGCAAAGGCGTTCGAGTCACCCAGACTGCTGGCCAGCAATTGCCCCAGCGCCATGCCGCCAAACCCGTATGCCGAGTCCTGCAGCAGGGCACGACGATTGATCGAGATCGGATTCATATCGGGATTTCTCATCGTTTCACCAAGCATAAATCGAAGTTCAGCAACGTTCCCACCACGACGGTCATCGCCGCCACACGCTTGGCATCCAGCGAAGCGTCCGGCTCCGCATCGCCAATCGCAAGAAACTCATCCGTCGCTGCTTCATGGGATTGAAAGTAGTTCCATTGTTCTTCGTATAGTTCCACCAGGACACTCAGTTGATCTGCCGTCGGATGACGACTGGTCGTGACCCGAAACGCATCACGCAGCATCGCCTGTGCGTCTTTGCCGCAAGCATCTCGCACCATTTGTTCAGCCAACCCACGAGACGCCTCGATCGTTTGCGGACCATTGAGCATCACGAAGGCTTGCAGTGGCGACGCGGTTCGTTCGCGTTGCACTCGGCACACATCTCGCTTGGCAGCGTCCAAGGTTGTCATCACAGGCGCGGGGCTGGTTCGTTTCCAGTACGTGTACAAACTGCGACGATACAAGCCTTCGCCTTTGTCACGGTCGGTGGGTTTGAACGACACCTCCACCTCGTATGGTTTCGCTGGCGGCCCGCCCACGCTGCGAACCAGACGCCCTCCCGCAGCGAGAGCTTGATCACGCAACATTTCGGCTGGCAATCGATAGGTCGGGAAATGCGAGAGCAGGCGATTGGTCGGATCGACCAACGCCAGCTTGTCCTGCGTGGAAACACTGTTGCGACCATAGGCATCTGAAAGCATGATCTGTTTCAACATCCGTTTCAGATCCCAACCGTTGTCGGCCAAATCCAATGCCAACCAATCCAGCAATTCGGGATGCGTTGGCGGCATCCCTTGGCTACCAAAATCTTCTGGTGTCCGCACCAAACCTTGCCCAAAACAGATTTGCCACAACCGGTTCACTGCAACACGAGAAGTCAGCGGGTGCTCGCGGTCACACAACCACTTCGCCAATGTCAAACGATTTGGATTGAATGAATCGTCTTCCGGCAGAGGCGGCAAAAAATCAGGCGTTCCCGGCTGGACCTCTTGCTGCGGGCTGTCGTAAACACCACGAGCCAACAAGTGCGTGGGGCGTGGCTCGGGCGTTTCACGCATCACCATGATTTCGTCGATCGAATCTTCCAATTTGCACTTCGCCAGCCGAACGTCTCGCAGTTTCTGCCGTGCCGCAGCCACCTCTTCGTCCCAACGCTGCAACGCGTGTGCGATCAGTTGCTCGCGGTCCCAATCCTTCTGAAGATCGAACTCATATTCGTCACATGCGAGTCGCTTGATCTCCAATTCACTTAAAGAGACATCGAAGACACGAAACTGGTCGACGGCTCCCTGCTTGAAACCGCGATCTCGCATCCGTTCACCGATGGTGATGTTGTCGCCGCCTCCACCTTGGATCTGTTTGGACAACGCGTCGCGAACCACGGTCGTTTCGACCTTCTCGCCGTTGACGTGAATGGCGAGCCCCGATGCGGAACTGGCCCCTTCGGTTGACGCGGTCACGTGCACCCACTCGCCAACGGGGATGGCATCGTTGGTCAGAACGCTGATCGCATTGCCTGGCCAAAAGTGAATTTGCGACCACTGCAGTTTGCCGTCCAGAATCAGCAACTCATACCCGCGACTGGCGGCGTCGGTCCAGGCCCGCGAACGATGCCAGATCACGGCACGTTCTTTGACATCCGGTGTCTTTATCCAGAGAGAAACGGAGAACGGTTGCGAGCGATCGAAGTTGCCCACTTCGGTCGTCACGGCATCATCGCCAGTCAATTCCCAGGCTTTGCCAACCTTACCTTCCACGGACTTACTGGATGCCTTGGGATCGTCCTCAAAATCCAAGGATGCGATCGGCTGGGCCAAGCGATGCTCGGGCAACGATTCACTCGACAATGCTTCCCCTTGGCTCAGTCGCTGCGACCAATGCTCACGCTGTTGTTGAATCGTTTCGAGAAGCCTTTTTTCCGCGACCGCAACGTCACTTTGCAATTGTTTCAAGCGGCGTTCTTCGTCTTCGGTTGGCAATGGCAAAGTCGGCGTGGGAACCGATGGGGTGAAGTACGAATACAGACCGGCCTCATCAATGTTGTCGAAGAACGCGTTCAGTTGAAAGTAATTTTCTTGACTGATTGGATCGTACTTGTGGTTGTGACATCGACAGCATTCATACGTCAGTCCCATCATCGCGGTTGCGACCGTCTGGGCGCGGTCGGCCACGTATTCGATGCGAAATTCTTCTGGCACGCTGCCGCCTTCGACCTTTTGTGGATGCAGCCGATTGAATGTGGTTGCCAGGATCTGATCGCGTGTGGCGTCGGGCAATAAATCACCCGCCAATTGCTGTGTCACAAACTCGTCATAAGGCATGTTCTCATTGAACGCCTGGATCACCCAATCGCGCCACGGCCACACAAATCGATCGCGATCGACTTGGTACCCATAGGTGTCGCTATAACGAGCCACATCCAACCAATCGGTCGCCATGCGTTCGCCGTACTCGGGTCGCGTCAGCAATCGGTCGATCACTCGAGTCTTGGCCATCGGAGTTTCATCCGCCAAGAACGCATCGAGCTCAGATAGCGTTGGCGGCAACCCGATCAAATCAAACGTGACGCGCCGCAACCAAGTTTCCCGGTCGGCCGCGCGCTCAGTTTTCAAACCTGCTTGTTGCAGCGAACGATTGATGAACCGATCGATCTCGTTGGCAGCCGAAAACGTCTCGGTTTCCACCGCGTCTGGCACATCCACTTCCGCGGGTGAAATGAATGACCAATGGCTTTGATAGTGAGCCCCTTGTTCGATCCAGCGACGAATCGTTTCCGTTTGCTCAGGCGTGACTTTGCGTTCAGAATCCGGCGGCGGCATCAACATGTCTGGGTCATCGGAAACCATCCTCAGCCAAACTTCGCTTTCTTCGGGATCGCCTTCGACGATGGCCCAGTCTTTGGCACCTTCTTCCGTGTCCAAGTGCAATCCGGCTTCGCGATTTTCGTCGTCCGGTCCATGACAATGAAAACAGTTCTCTGACAAGATCGGACGAATGTCCCGATTGAACTGAATTGTGTCTTCCGATTTTTCGACCTCATCCGCCGAGGCCGACTGGATCCACATGACCGTTCCAATCAACGGAACAACAAAGATCCAACCAACAAGCTTTGAAAGAACAAGGCCACAATCAAGTGAGCGGGTGGGGATTGAAATCAATGGATCACGCATCGCATGCGATGGGTTAGTGGTGGGAACATCGGACAGAGGTATTTCGGAATGAAACCGAAACGACGAACCGGGCGGGTCCATCAAAGCCACACCACATCTTAGACGGTCTGCAATCTCCCGTCACATATATAGACTACGCGGTCGGCACGCCCCGCAATGCGTTCATCATGTGTCACCACCACCAGCGTTGCACCTTCTTCCTGACGCAGTTCGTCCAACAAATCCATCACTTCATTGCCACGTTCCGTGTCCAGTGCACCTGTTGGTTCATCTGCCAAAATCAATGGCGGGTTCCCCGCAATCGCTCTGGCAATGGCAACGCGTTGGCGCTGGCCAATGGAAAGTTTGTCAGCGCGGTGATTGACTCGTTCACCCAATCCAACTCGCTTCAGCAATCGGATCGCTTCCGCCTTTCGCTGCGACACATTTGGATGCGTGTCGAACATGGTCAACTGAACGTTTTCCTGTGCGGTCAGATTCGGCAGCAAACGATACGACTGAAAAATGAATCCGATCTTGTGGGCCCGAAACTGATCCAAACTGGGAAGATCCGACAATCGTTTTCCTTCGAACCAAACTTCCCCCCGCGTCGGAACATCCAACGCCCCCAGCATGTTCAGCAGCGTCGATTTGCCACCGCCGCTCGGTCCCACGATCGCCACGAACTCGGCGGGTTGAATCGACAAACTGACATCTACCAATGCGTCCACATCGCCGTCGGCATAATGCTTGCTCACGCCTTTCAATTGCAACAAGGGAGTCGCGTCGTTCGATGGTGTGCCATTTGGATCCGTCAACAGATTCGTCCCGCTGCGTTGAAAGGTGAAAATTTGGCAAGGTGCAATCGCTTGAATGTGCCCCCCATCGGGAATCGTATCACGCGAATCCGACCAATGAACTCCCAAGCGGAACGACGGTTCGCGTGGCCGCAGTTTGGCTGTGCTAAATTGGTTCACAACACCACCCATTTTGCCTGTTCGCTCGGGCGAGATTCCTCCCTCCCACTTGAAAACAACACCATGAAACGATGGATGACGTTCGGCTGGATCGCCGCCCTGTGCCTCGCCGCTTGCTCCCAACCTGCCATGAGTTCCGCTGACGAATACTACGAAATCCGCACGATTGTCTTGGGAGAAAAGGGAGACGCCGCGGCGATTGACCAGTATCTCGAGAAAGCACTGATTCCGGCGCTCGAGCGACAAAACATCGGCCCCATCGGTGTGTTTTCCGCTGCCCCGAACTCAGACACCAAGCCCGGATCCATCTTTGTCGTCATCCCTTACGCGGAATTGGCTCAAATGGAATCTTCCCGCGAAGCGTTGGCGAAGGACTCGGAATACCTGAACGCGGCCGCTGACTACCTGGGCCGCGACTCCAAAACGGCGCCCTACTCGCGAATCAGCAGCGAACTGCTGACCGCGATGGATTGCTGGCCCAAAACCGTTGTGCCCGAAGGAACGCTGGAAAATGAGGAACGGGTGTACGAGCTTCGCCTTTACGAAAGCGCCAACGAGCGACTCGGTGACCTCAAAGTCGAAATGTTCAACCAAGGCGAGGTGCCGATTTTCCTCGACAGTGGCGTCCAGCCGATCTTCATCGGACAAGCCTTGGTGGGGCCTCAAACGCCCAGCCTGACGTACCTGACGGTGTACAAAAATGACGCAGCTCGTCTCAAAGCGTGGGATGCCTTCCGGGCCCACCCAGACTGGAAAGTGCTCAGCAAGAACCCTCGATTCGGTGGCACGGTCAGCCGGATCGATAAATTCGTACTCTCGGCGAAACCTTACTCGCAAATGTGACCCCAGCGTGGCTGTCCCAGTCGGCGGACTACCGGTACGATTCGCACCATGACTCCCATGATGCGACAGTACCACGAGGCGAAAGAGGCGTGCGGCGACGCATTGCTCTTCTTTCGCATGGGCGATTTCTATGAGCTGTTTTTGGACGACGCCAAGGTCGCTGCGGGGATCTTGGGGCTGACCCTGACCAGCCGTGACAAAGACAGCAAAAACCCAACGGCGATGGCGGGGTTCCCCCATCACCAGTTGGATCAGTACCTGCAAAAGCTGATTCGAGCGGGCTTTCGAGCCGCCGTCTGCGAGCAAGTCGAGGATCCCAAGGCAGCCAAAGGCTTGGTCCGTCGCGAAATCACGCGAGTCGTCAGCGCTGGAACGCTGACCGACGAAGGGTTGCTCGATCCGAAAGAGCCCAACTATTTGGCCGCCGTTTTCGCCCCCAGCCAAAAGGCTCGCGAAAAAGCTCAGAAGCGAGCGGCGAAGAACAACGATCCGACCGGTGGCGATGTCGTCGGGATCGCTTGGGCTGAACTTTCCAGCGGCCGATTTGAAGCGGGCGTTTTCCCGCGAGCCCGCCTGGACGACGAACTCGCCCGCATCGGCCCCGCCGAAGTGCTGCACTGCGAAGACGACGCCTCGATCCATCCCGACCCCACCGCGACGTGGGCGTGGACCGCCCGGCCGTCCTGGAGCTACGCGGCGGCGGACGCTGAAAAATCGCTCTGCAAACAGCTTTCCGTTGCTAACCTCGAAGGCCTCGGTTTTGAAGAAAACGGTGAGGTCGCCATTCGGGCCGCCGGCGCGGTGCTTTGTTACCTGAAGGAAACCCAGCGTGGTTCGCTGGACCACTTTCGATCTCTGACATGTCACAACCGCAGCCCGGTTCTGCAAATCGACGCGGCGACGCGGCGCAGTCTCGAGATCACTCGGACCATGCGTTCTGGATCACGCGAAGGAGCGTTGCTGGGTGTCATCGATCGCACCGTCACGCCGATGGGATCGCGATTGCTGGCAGATCACCTGGCCGCCCCGTTGATCAGTGCCGAAGCCATCACGTATCGCGCCGACGCGGTCGACGAATTCGTTCGCAACCACAACCTGCGAAGCGACGTCCGATCGATTCTTGGCGACACGTATGATCTGACTCGTTTGCTCGCTCGCGTTGCCACCGGGCGCACCGGCCCGCGCGACCTCCGACAAGTCGCGGTCACCCTGAGTGGATTGCCAGCCCTGAAGGCTCGCTTGGCCGAACGTGACAGCGTCTGCCTGACCCGCTTGGAATCGGAACTGCATCTCTGTCCGGAACTTCGCGAACAACTCGACGCCGCTCTGAATGACGATTGCCCTCTGTCGGCTGCCGACGGCAACTTCATTCGCGAAGGCTTCGATTCGGAACTCGACTCGCTTCGCGAATTGGCGCGTGGTGGCAAGCAGTGGATTGCCGAGTACCAACAGCGGCAGATGGACGAGACCGGCATCGCGAATTTGAAAGTGGGTTACAACCGCGTCTTTGGATACTTCCTAGAAGTCAGCAACGCTCAAAAGGACAAGATCCCCGCCGACTTCATTCGCAAACAAACGCTGAAGAATTGCGAACGGTACATCACTCCCGAGCTAAAAGAATACGAAGAGAAGGTTCTAGCTGCGGACGACAAAGCATCCAGTCGCGAACAAATGCTGTTCACGATGCTTCGTGAGAACACTCACAAGCACTTGGCAATCTTGCAAGAAGTGGCCAACGCCATCGCGATGGTCGACGTGATCGCGTCGCTCGCCGAAGTCGCTGCCCAGCACCACTGGGTACGCCCTCAACTGACCGACGACAGTGTGCTTCGCATCGAAGGCGGCCGACATCCCGTGCTGGATGTCACGATGGCACAGGGCGAGTTCGTTCCCAACGATTGCATTCAAAGTCCCGAAACAGGAATGATCTTGCTAATCACCGGTCCCAACATGGCTGGTAAGAGCACGTACATTCGCCAAGTCGCCCTGATCACTTTGCTCGCACAAACGGGCAGCTTCGTCCCCGCAACATCCGCCGAAATTGGAATCGCGGATCGCATCTTTGCACGAGTCGGGGCCAGCGATGAACTCAGTCGCGGCCAAAGCACGTTCATGGTGGAGATGGTCGAGACCGCTCGCATCCTGAACACCGCCACGTCTCGCAGCTTGGTCATTCTCGACGAAATCGGTCGTGGAACCAGCACCTACGACGGGCTGTCGCTGGCCTGGGCAATCACCGAACACCTGCACGAACAGATCGGTGCTCGAACACTGTTTGCAACTCACTATCACGAACTCGCGGCACTGCAGGAGACACTGCCACGGGTCGCCAACCTCAGCGTCGCCGTGAAAGAATGGCAAGACGAAGTGGTGTTCTTGCACCGCATCGTCTCGGGAAGTGCCGACAAGAGTTACGGCATCCAAGTCGCTCGATTGGCGGGCATTCCCGTCGAAGTCAACGAGCGTGCCAAGGATGTGCTGGCTCAACTGGAAGCGGATCATCGCGACAGTTTGGATCGACCGACGATCGCACCACCGAGCGGCGGCAAAGGATCCGGCGACACGTATCAACTGACCCTGTTTGGCTACGCCGATCACCCGCTGATTCAAGAGATCGAATCAGTCGACATTGATTCGATGTCACCGATCCAAGCCTGGCAGTTCCTGCAAGACGCGAAAGCGAAATTGGCCGCAGGTCCAAACCCCGTGAAGGGGTGAAGCGGTGAAGGGGGAAAGGACCACAGGACCACAGGACCACAGGACCTCAGGACCTCAGGACCTCAGGACCTCAGGACCTCAGGACCTCAGGTAGGAATGATTGGGTTCTGGCAAGTTCCATCCCTAGCGACGACAGTTCGGAACGATCTGCCGCCGCTCTGCGGGTTTGGATTGGGGGCGGGCCTCCGAGACGTCGGGTTGAAACCCGACGCTATCAAATGTCACCGCTCCGCGGTTGGTTGACCAACATCTCAAACGAACAGTCGCGGAGCGACGGCATTTGGCCAGCCTTGGGTTTCAACCCAAGGTCCGGCCGTGACCAACGCACCCCCAAAGCGATCCCTAACGTTTCGATGGAGAACCTCAATTCTTCGGGCTTGCTTCTTTCCACCATTGGATGTGTGGGGCATCGGACTCTTCGTCGCGGAAGAAGTTGCCGACTGCGAATTCGTCGACCCCATCGGCGTCCTTGTCGGCGACTTCCAATGTCAGGTGAAACTGAAAATCGGTTTCCAGGATTTCACCTTCAAACACGCCTGGTTTGGTTTGTCGCAACAACAGCAACGACGGGGAACCGCTTCCCTGCCAACGCTTGATCGTCGGCGTTGCCAAGAGCGCTCCTGCAACCACATCGAGATCACCGTCCCCGTCGAAGTCACCCGCTTGGGCGCGCAACACGCCTGGCATGCTGGCCAGCCGATGATGCCGAAACTCGGCTCGCGGTGCTTCCCCCGGCTTTGTCGGAGCTGACTCTTCCCATTGGCTTGGATCCTCAAACGGATTCTCGAGCCACTGAATTTGATGATGACGCTTGGCTCCTCGATCAAATGAGTCTCCGTTGCTGTACAACACATCGACATCGCCGTCCGCATCCAGGTCCACCAGTTCAATGCCGGTCGATCCATAAGACGGATCCGGAGCGTTGTGCATCACAACGTTTCGAAAGTGCCCGGTGCCATCGTTGAAAAAAGCCTCGATCACCTCGTGCTCTTGGCTGATCAAGGCCACAAAGTCCAGATGCCCATCCCCATTCAGATCGATCGTGGGAACATTCACGGGACCGGATCGCTCATCAATGGTTTCCAGGGTGAACGCCTCGGATCCGAGTTCGATGTCGACGTCACCGTTCCGACGCAGCAAGTACAGCCCGCCCGTTTTTCTCCAACCAAACACCGCCACGAGAAAGTCGAGGTCCCCGTCGGAATCGAAATCACCCGGCTGGACTTCCGCGACTCGTCCCAGCCCTTCTGCCAACACGATCTTCTTCATCGTTCCAACTTCGGTGTCATCTCCTGATGCCTCCTGACGAAGTGCAATGACCTGACCGAGATCACTGTCCGCCGCATTGAATTCTCCCACATCAGCCACAATCAAATCCAAGCCCCCGTCGCCATCGAGGTCACACGGTTCGACATGAACCGGTTGAAACAAAGTCGCCAATCGCTTGGGCAGTCGTGCGGGTTCACTGGGCCAACTTGCAAACACGGATCCCGTGTTGACGTCACATGCGACCAGGGCAGGGGAGTCCGCCAATCCAGCCGGGATCCACTGCAGGTGACTGGTTCCCGGCGGACGCGACGTCTGCAAATCAACCGGCCGCTTTTCCCAAAGGGCAGTGCTGGGACCAAATTCTTGCTTCGCGAACGGCAGGTTTTTCGATTCAGGTGCCTGCATCTGAAAGAACTTCAACGCCTCCGTCCGATCCGGAACCACCAAATCGCTCCGGCCTGAATCCTTGTAAGTCATGTACATCTGGTCGACCAATTGTGGCCACTCATGCTTCGGAGCTCCCTCGGGCGATGGCATGACGTGGCAGCCGGTGCAAAACACTTCGACTTGCGGGCGAACTCGTTCGACCAATCGACCCTCCATTTTTCGCGAATCGGATAACTCTCCGGCATCCCCATTGGAATCAGCGGAATCGCTGGCCAGGCCGGTCGAAGGTGCGTCCGTGAGCTTTCCTGCCTCGGGCTGTTTGTCAGATGCTGGTTTGCAGCCCACCGTGAGTGAAAGCACTCCGAGAGCGATCCCCAGGCTGAGCAAACGAACGAGTGTCAAAGGCGTGCCGCAAAACAAGAAAACAACCCGAGGACAAATGGAAATCAATCGTGCGGAAGGCTCCTCTGTGAGCCCATTCGCTGAACCGGGAAACCTCCCCCGTAACAACGAAATCCTGTTGGCAGTGTAGCCCCGCCGCTGATCGCAAAGCAATTGCTCGGATACAATGGCAACCATGATCATCTCCCGTTTTTCGTTACCGCACACCCTCCGGCTTCACCCGCTCAGCTTTTGCCGCTCCATGGCGGTTGGGGTCTTGCTGTGCCTCTGCGTTGGCTGTCCCCATTCCACCCCGTCGAACAACGCCGAAGCGGAGGCCACCGTCAAACGCCCGCTCGGTCGCATGCGAGTTTTGGGACGCACCGGGAAATGGGAAGAGGCTTGGAATCTGCGAGACGCCGTGCTGGATCAACACAGCGATGATCCCGATGCGATCACCTACGTGGCTCGAGTCGCCTACCAAACCGGACGAGCCAACCTGGCCGCCGACTACCTGGAACAAGCCTGCCAAGTCGAGAACTATGGCTCGCCGAAACGCGTCGATGAAACGCTGATCGCCATGATCTCGGCCGGTCGCACTCACGATGCCATGGCGTTCTTGGCGAAAGTCGTGAACGCTCATCCGGATCGCCACGAGACACGCAGGGTGCTGTTCGATCTTCAGATGGGCACAGAAGAACGCAGCGCGGGTCTCGTCAATGGACAACGCCTGATCCGGGAACGTCAATTCGATCTGGAACTGCTGATGACGATGACGGACACCGAGATTCGCTCGATGGACGCGAAACCACTGGACGAGATGGTGGAGCGGAACCCAGATGACTTGCGCCCGTTGATCGGTGCAGCTCGCTCAGCGCTGGACCAAAACTTGTTTGACGAAGCCCACGAAAGCTTGGACAAAATTGTCGCTCGGCATCCCGATTACGCGACGGCGGCGGCGATGCGTGCACTCTTGTTGGCTGAACAAGCGGACTGGAAAGAACTGGAATCGTCGCTGCCGCTGATGCCAGCCGATGTGACCCTGCGGCGACATTTCTGGACCGCGATGGGAATGTGGGCCGAAGCCACCGGCAACCACGAGGCAGCGGCGAAAGCCCACTGGAAAGCCACCCAGACCGATCCCGACATTTCGCGATCCTGGTTGGATCTGCAACGCGTCTTGCAATCCGAACCGTCATTGGACGTTGACGCTAGCGTCGTCCAAGCCATCGGCAACCGAGCCAAGCAACTCAACCGATTCAATCAACTTCGCCGTCGATTCGATCGATCCGGCCGAATCTCTCGTTCGGTGATCTCGGAAATGGTGAGCGTCGTCCGAGAGCTGGGGCGGGCTTGGGAAGCCGAAGCTTGGATCTCCGTCGGAATGCAGCTTCCCGAAGACGACTCGGTGGACCTGAAGGGTTTGCGTCGGGACTTGGTCGCTTCGCTTCGTCGCGACACACCATGGCAAGAAGTGCAAAACCATCCCGAACTCCAACTGGATCTCTCGGATTTCCACTTCCAGCCGTCTCTCGAGCGGTTCTTACAGCGACAAATCGCGGAGCAGGATGCAAGCACCGAGGCACCGAAATCTTCCACCACTGCTGCCAAAACAGACGACGCTTCCAGCGATCCATCTCAGCCGATCGAGTTGGTCAACGAAGCCCAGAAACGTGGCATTTCGTTCTTGGCAGCGACGGGACAAGACCTGGATCAACCAGGGATCAGCCTGCATCAAACGCTCGGTTGCGGCGGCGCGACACTGGATTTCGACCTGGATGGCTGGAGCGACCTGACACTCGTGACCGCTGGCGGCACGCCACCCCACAAAGATTCACCGCCGAATGTTTTGCTTCGCAACGAGAATGGAGTCTTCGTCACCGCACCAGAATCGGCCGGCGTGAACGATCGCGGGTTTGCCCAAGGAATCGCGGTCGGCGATCTCAACGAAGATGGCTGGCCTGATTTGCTGTGCACGAATTACGGCCCCAACGTGTTGCTGATCAACCAGGGCGACGGAACCTTCCTGGATCAAACAGCAACCTGGATCGATGACCCCGACGAAACACGGTGGTCGACGGGCGCTGCGTTTGCCGACCTTGATTCCGATGGCCTGACCGACATGGTCGTCTTGAATTACTGCGAAGGATTGGACCCCATCACGTTCGTTTGCGGTGACGGGACCGACGAACCAGCCCGGTCCTGTTCTCCGATGCGATTCCGTGGCGACCAAGACCAATTCTTTCGGACGCGTCCGCACGGTGGCATTCAAGACGTCACGCAAGCCTGGGATGCCCTGGCCACCGATGCCGGGCGAGGACTGGGCGTCGCGATCGGTCGCTTTGAAGATCGACCAGGCAACCAAGTCTTCATCGCCAATGACATGACCAGCAACTTTTACTGGTCACCGTCGCCGAACGAAACCAATAGCGACTGGTCCGAGTCCGCCTTGCCTCGTGGGCTCGCTGTGGACGGTCGCTCCGTCGCACAAGGCTCGATGGGAATCGCAGTCGACGACTTCAATCGCGACGGAAAAATTGACTTCTACGTCACCAATTTCGACCAGGAATACAACACACTTCATTTGCAAACAGGCCCAGGTAGCTGGCGTGACTCCACCATGGCAGTGAACCTGGGCACGGACACGCTGCCCCTGGTTGGCTTTGGAACCACCTCGACTGACCTGGACGGCGACGGGCGGAACGAACTGATTGTTGCCAACGGCCATGTCGATATTTTCGAGCGCGACGACTTGTCGGAAGAGCCCGCTCCGTCGACTGCCCGCCGCAGCCTTTACGCCCAACCGATGCAGATCTTTCGACATGGATCCGATGGACGATTTGAAACGGCCCCGTTGTCGGGCGAGTACCTTTCCCAACCTCATGTCGGACGCAGCTTGTGGACGATCGACGCCAACCGAGACCTCCGACCAGACCTGATGGTGACCCATCAAACGGAACCCGCCGCATTGCTGATCAACCACATCACATCCAAGTCACCCAAACTGAAACTCCGAGTGGCCGGCACTCAGTCTTCCCGCGATGCGATCGGCACACGGATCACGGTGATGGCGGGCGACTGGCGGATGACGCACTGGGTCGTCGCAGGTGGCAGCTATCTCAGCACAGACGAAGCCGCGTGGACACTCAGTTGCCCGGATTCTGCCGACGACGTCACGGTTGAAATCCGATGGCCAAACGATCAACCACAAACGTTCCAGGGCATCGCAACGAACTCGGAATGGTTGATGGTCCAGGGCCAGCCCAACGCGATTCAGCTTCCCTGAGCCGCCGAGAAGAGGTTGTGCCGCTTTATTTCACCCTCCCTTTCGGAGGGTCGGCCCGCTTCGGTTCGGGGAGGGTTACGCGCTGGTTCCGATGCTTGACCCTCCCCTCGCTTCGCTCGATCCTCCCGGGACGAAGAAAGGCAGAAGCCGGAAGAAAAGTTGCATCCGCTATCAGAGCACCAACAGCAAACATTCAGCAGTCCAGGCAAAACGTCCCGAAACGACAGACCACCAAGTCCGTCGATCGCCCCCCATCACAACCCGAACGCGTCGGCGAGGTACCCCACGGAATCCCCCCACGACGGCCCCGTCCGGGGCGATGCTGGGCAACCTCGCCCGCGACTTCGAAACAGCATCAAAAAACCCCGGTGGACTCACCGGGGTTGCTTTGATGTCGAGATCATTCACGATGCGAAAAACACCGCGAGTGAAACGCGTTCACTCTTCGGTGACGCGAACGGTCTTCATCGTGTCGCCTTGCTCAATGGCATCGACCACATCTTGGCCTTCGATGACCTTGCCGAACACGCTGTGCCGGTTGTCCAGGTGAGGCTGGGCTTCGTGAGTGATGAAGAACTGTGAACCGTTGGTGTTCGGCCCTGCGTTGGCCATCGACAAAACGCCGGGACCATCGTGCTTGAGTTCGGGATGGAACTCATCTTCGAACTGGTACCCTGGACCGCCACGTCCGCTGCCTTCGGGGCAACCGCCTTGCACCATGAAATTGGGGATCACGCGATGGAAAACCAGTCCATCGTAGAACTTCTTCTCGCAAAGCGTTTCAAAGTTTTCGACAGTCTTCGGTGTTTTGTCGTCAAACAACTCGATGCGAATCGTTCCGCGATCGGTATCAAAGGTGGCAACTTTCATCGGTCACTTTCGTCTAGGTAGTAATAACGGTTCGTTGAGTGAATTTGTTTCTGAGTTCGGTGGCATTCAGGCCGTTGGACCTCAAAAATCCAGAGAGGATTCCAGTTCACGGAGTTCCCGCTCGGTATCGTCTTCGAAGGCGGTGTCGTCAGTTGCGCCATCGCCGAGCGTTCCGTCATCCAGCCCCGTGTCGCTGGGGATGGCGGAGGATCGATTCGATGGATCGAGTTCTTTGCGAGTCCCATCGGGCAGAATCAAGATGGCTTCTTCGACGCCGCCATCGGATCCAACTTTCACAGCAGCCTTGGCTGAGCCCCTGGTGCCTTCCAGGTCAAAGACAATGAAGTCGGGATTCTTTTCGGCTTCGTTGACGGTTTCGCTGAAGTTCATGGACATCGATTCGATCGAACCAATTTCATCCGTGACCTCGGGCATTTGATTCAGATCTTCTTTGACCGGTTCGAAAACCACCGCCAAACCACCGACCTTTGACATCGCGTACCAGCTGACTCCGCAGCAAACCACCATCGAGAGAAACCCGAGACCTAGGACGATGGCCAAAATCATTGGCCATCTTTTTTTAGCGGGTGGTAGCGAGCCCGGACCTCCTGGACCGCCAACGACTTCTGGGGTCAGCGGATTTTGATAGGCCCGATTGGGGTCAAATGGGTCATTTGGTGTGTTCGACATGATTCCCTCTTCGCCACACGAAGGTGATGATTCTTCCCTGACAAGCTTTTGACAAGCATCACGACCGCGGTAAGGGATTCCCCTTTGTCCGCAGTCTTTCCCGACCCGGCAAAATCATCCGCGTCCTGACAGAACGGACATTAAACCCAAATACCACTGGATTTGGTACCGGCCCAGAATCTTGGTTTTCTGAGCATTGGTAAATCGATCCGATTCGGGTATTTTAGTTCTCTGTTGGCTGCATCTGAACAAACCGAGTCGTTTGTCTTCAATTGCTGCGGTTGGGTAGAACCGTTTGTCTGACAGTTTCATTCATTGCTCTGGCGGAACTGCCAAGAGCGCCCAAAAGTCTTTAGGAGACTCGCATCCATGACCAAGTGCAAATTGGAATACATCTGGCTCGACGGCTATCAACCGACCCAGAGCATGCGCAGCAAAACCAAGGTTGTGAACGACTTCAGCGGCAACGTTGATGACGCTCCCGTTTGGTGCTTCGATGGCTCGTCCACTGAACAAGCCCCAGGTGGAGCCAGCGATTGCTTGCTGAAACCTGTTTTCTGCGTTCCCGACCCTGATCGGTTGGGCACCGGATTCTTGGTGATGTGCGAAGTGCTGAACGCTGACGGCACCCCTCACCGCAGCAATGGCCGCGCAACCATCCAAGACGACGACAACGACTTCTGGTTCGGATTCGAACAGGAGTACACGATTTTTGATCCAGAAACCAAGAAGCCAATCGGCTTCCCATCGGAAGGTTTCCCAGCCCCTCAGGGTCCTTACTACTGCTCGGTCGGTGCCGGCAAAGCAGTCGGCCGTGAAATCGTCGAAGAGCACCTCGAACTGTGCCTGCAGGCGGGCCTAAACGTCGAAGGCATCAACGCCGAAGTCATGATGGGGCAGTGGGAATTCCAAATCTTCGCCAAAGGCGCGGCTCAAGCTGGTGACGAAATCTGGGTCGCTCGCTACTTGCTCGATCGCACCGCCGAAAAATACGGCATGGAAATCAACTACCACTGCAAACCAGTCAAAGGCGACTGGAACGGCAGCGGCATGCACGCCAACTTCAGCAACACGACCCTGCGTACGTGCGGCAGCAAAGAAGTTTACGAAGCGATCTGCCAAGCTTTCGAGCCTCGGATCACGGAGCACATCGATGTCTACGGTGCTGACAACGATCAACGCCTGACGGGCTTGCACGAAACGCAATCGATCGACCGGTTCAGCTACGGCATTTCGGACCGCGGTGCATCGATCCGCATTCCAATCGCCACCGTTGAAAATGGCTGGAAGGGCTGGTTGGAAGACCGTCGCCCTGCCTCCAACGCAGACCCATACATGGTTGCCAGCGCGATCATTGCAACGGTTAAAACAGCCAACGTCCCCGCCGGCGTCTGAACTAAGTTCCAGGCCCAGGCTACTGAGCCGATTCGATTGTGAGCGACTCCGATCGCCACGGTCGATATCACTCCCAGACTTCGATGCCGAGTCACCCAGGTGGCTCGGCATTTTTTGTGCGCCGCGAATCTCAACGACGCTCGTTCTGGACCGCTACAATGTGAGCAGCCACGTCAACACACTGACGAGAGGCATTTTTCAAGTTCTTCATTGGAGCCCCACCCATGCGCACTTCCAAACTTCGATTCCCACTGGCACTTCTTTGCACTCTGGTGCTTGGCACTGCCGTGGGCTGCCCGTCACAACCAACCACTGCGCTGGAAGACGCTGACCAGGCTGCCATCGATGCTTACCAAGCTGAACAAGCCAAAGAGCAAGCAGCAATGGACGGCTCACTTGAAGCCAAGCCTTAACCAACTCTCACCGAATCTCGAGCGAACCTGACTTCATTTCAGCTCACTGGTGACCAACAAAAAAGCCGGCTTCACTCGAACGAGCGAAGCCGGCTTTCACGATTTCTCAAACGCTTTGATGAGCGTCAAAGCTCTCCATCGATGATCTCACGACCACCTTTGGTTCCCATCGCTCCCCAGACCCCATAGGGACTCTTCGAACCCGGCTTCGCAGTTGCCATCGAAGCGTTCTGCCAAACCATTTCATGGTTCTGGTTCCCGGCCTCGATCGAATCCGTGATGAACTTGATCGCACCGTCTCCCATCAAGATGTGAGCCCCACCTTGGTGACGACTGGATGGCGGGAACATCCCGGTCTGCCCGGCATTGTTACCGCCGCAAATCGCTGCGTTCGGCGGAGCGATGGTATGAACACCGCTGAAGTTCGGCCGGAAATCAGCCCACTTGTACCCACGACCACCATTCACACCTTGGATACTCAAACCAGCTATCCAGAACTGAGGCCTTTCCGGATCGATCTGGTTGTTCTCCACGCAATAGTTCGGGTTCAGTCGAACTTCATTGGGCGGGTTCCCATTGATCGACTGAATCCCCCGCGTATCACGATCACCAAGATCCGTGATCAACTCCGCCATCGCAACGGTGTTGGACAATCCATCCAAGACATCTCGAAATTTGGATGTCGTGTGCGGAACGAACATGCCTCGGTCAGCGGCACGCGAGCGCTGCGCCCAGCCGCTATTGTTCACCTTTTCTCCGCTGGTTCCATCGTGTGACTTGGTGCCGCGAACCGACCACTCCATCGAATCACCCAGACACGCACCGTAGTTCGTCCGGCCTTGGCCGGGCAGACCTTGGCCAGG
>NZ_JBICHO010000572.1:0-7034 GCF_043100905.1 Rhodopirellula sp. JB055
CGCTCTTCCGATCTCTGACCAAATCCACTTCGGTCAGCGCCGCGAGACTGGCGACTGCCCATCCCGCGAGCAGGGCGGCGATCGTGGCTCGCTGAACCGGGCGTGAGGAGACTCGGCAATCCGTGCCGATCGCGTCGCAAAAGACGACTCCGCCGATCAACGCGTTGACCAAGAAGGAACTGGCGGCGCCTGCGAAGATTCCGATGGAAAACACGATCCGGGCCCACGATCCGAACAACGGTTCGAGTGACAAGGCAACGACTGAGGCGTCCGTTAAATCTTTCGGGGCAATGTTGCCATGCAGGGCCGTTGCGGCGGTGACGTAGATCATCCCGGTGATCAGGGCCAAGGAGGAAATGCCCACGAACACGTCGAGCAATCCCGTCGACAGATTTTCACGTTTCCAGCCTTTTTCTTTGACTTGATAGGACTGATAGAAGGCACCGGCGACGGAGAACGTTGTGGCGACGAGCGCCGCCATGCTCATCCAAGCGATCGATACGTTGTCGGAATGGGCCACGGTCTCGGTTTCAGTGGGCGTGCTGGCGGCGTCCGGTGTTGGAAGACTGGGAATCAGTCCGCCGATGACATCGCCCCATTCGGGCGCCGAAGCAAACATGCTGGCTCCAAACGAAAGCACCATGGCACCGACCAGAAACGCCATCGCTCGCTCGATCCAACGATACAAATCGCGACGCCCCAGCCAAACCAACGCAATGATGGCACCGTTGAACAGCAGCAATCCCGATGCACGGCCGAGTGTTGACCATTTGTTCACGGTTTCGTGACCAATGAAACCACTGACGGCCATCCACATCGCATTGTTGTTGGAGGCTTGGAACAGCGTGATGGCAATCAGCAGGGATAAACCGACGACCCAAGCTGCCCAACGCCCAAAACGATCCGCCACCAAAGCGCACAAAGTTTTTTCTTTGCAGACGCCGATGGTCATCGCGGCCGCGGTCATTCCGATCATCAGAATGCCCGCGAGTGGAACAATCCAAAGTAAATCGAAGCCTTCACCGCAGGCCACACGGCTAGCGCTGACGATGCTTCCGGGGCCAAGAACGACGGCCGCGACCACAATCGCAGGGCCAATTCGACGATATCGTTTCCAACCACTCTCGTTTACTGTTACCGGCTGTGTCACAATGAAGCCTTGTCGATGGATGAATGATTTGTTAGCCGCTTTTTACGACTGCCAATGTTGAACAAGATCCTAGCCGCTGATCGCTTCGAAATGGGGCTGTGGGTGGGCCGAAAGGCCGCCGACTCAATCCGAATGGCTCTGAATGAGTTTGGTCACGCCAATGTTGTCGTGGCGACCGGCGCATCACAGTTTGAAGTTTTGTCGTCGTTGGCAGAACAACCTGGGATTGATTGGTCCAAAGTGACTGGTTTCCATCTCGATGAATACGTCGGGATTTCTCCGGATCACCCTGCCTCGTTTTGCAAGTATCTTCGCGAACGCTTTGTTGAAAAAGTTTCGCCAGGCGAATTTCACTATCTTCGCGGTGATCAAGATCCCTCAGAAACGATGAAACGTGTGGGCGATTTGCTTCGTCAGACACGGATCGATGTGTCGTTGGTCGGAATCGGTGAGAACGCTCACTTGGCCTTCAACGATCCGCCCGCCGATCTGACCACCACAGATCCGTATCTGCTGGTGAACTTGGATCAGCGGTGTCGCGAGCAACAGGTCGGTGAAGGTTGGTTCTCGTCGTTGGACGAGGTCCCGACGCAAGCGATCAGCATGTCGGTCCAACAGATCCTGAAATCACGCGAAATTTTCTGTTCGGTTCCAGATGCCCAAAAAGCGGAGGCGGTCGCGAGAACGTTGTCGACGGTCAACGACCCGATGGTTCCAGCTTCGGCACTGCATCAGCATCCCAATGCGACCCTGATCATCGACATCGCGTCGTCTGCACAGCTTGATCGGGCCACTCGCAATTCGATGGAGTCGGCCAATTGAGCCACGTCGATTTACAAGTCAACGGCTACGCCGGCGTGGATTTCAACGGCGATGGATTGTCGATCGAACAATGCCTGCAAGCGTGTCGAGTGATGCGATCTCATCAGGTGGATCGGTGCTTGGGCACGGTGATCACGGATTCCATGGACGCCATGTGCGCCCGCATCGGTCGATTGGCCGATGCGATCGACGACAATGACGAGATCGCGAAAATGATCGCGGGAATTCATGTGGAAGGACCGTTTTTGTCGCCTCTGGATGGTTACGCAGGGGCTCACCCGAAAACGGAGATCCGGGCGGCAAACATCGAGGACGCACAGCGATTGTTGGACGCGGGCCGCGGCCACGTTCGCTTGGTCACGTTGGCACCGGAGCAAGACGCTGCGGGCAAAACGACGAACTGGTTGAGCGATCAGGGAATCATCGTGGCAGCCGGGCACACCAATGCAACACTCAAAGATCTGGATGTGGCGATCGATTCTGGGTTGAAGATGTTCACTCATTTGGGAAACGCGTGTCCCTCGGAAGTCCCCCGGCACGACAACATTGTGCAGCGAGTTCTCTCGCGTGCGTCTGAGTTGGCGATCAGCTTCATTGCGGACGGCTTTCACATTCCGATGATGGCCCTGGGGAACTATTTGAAGTGTGTGCCCGAGCAGAACATCATCATCGTCAGTGATGCGATCAGTGCCGCGGGACTAGGCCCGGGGACTTATGCCTTGGCGGGACAAAATGTGCACGTCGATGAGGACGGGGCGGCGTGGGCGGAGTGCCGAACGCACTTTGCAGGGTGCGCTACGTCGGTTCAAACGATGACTGACAAACTCCGACAGGAATTGGGCATAGAAGAAGCACGCATCCAGGCTTGGACGCAGACCAATCCGGCGCGGTTGCTTGCCCGTAAGTCGTAGTCAGTCGCTGGTTTGGAATTGGATTCGCTGAGCGAATCTACGAGCGGATGACTTCGGGGGCGTTGATCAACTGGGCTCCGTTGCCATCGTTGAAATACACGCGGTTGCGACCCATGTTCTTCGCCGAGTAGAGGACTTCATCGGCGCGGCGCACGATCGGACCGATGACCAAGTCCTCTTGTGGGTTGCTGAGCCCGATGCTCAACGTGACGGTCAGCTCGACCGGGCCAACTTCAATGGAATCTTTCGCGATGCGGTCTCGCATTGCATTGGCCTTTTCAGCCGCCACGCGGATTGGCAGATGAGTCAGGATCGCGAATTCTTCTCCGCCAAATCGCGAGACAATTTCGGCGTCTTGCATGCCGTTGCCGAGACGCTGAGAAATCTGTTGCAGGACCACGTCGCCAACGGGGTGCCCATGCGTGTCGTTGATGATTTTGAAGTGATCGATGTCGATCAAAATCAATGTGAACGATTTGCCACCGCCACGGTAAGCGACAAAGAGTTCGTCCAGTTTCTTGTCAAAGGCGCGGCGATTGAACAGACCAGTCAATCCGTCCGTGCGAGCTTCGGTCAGGTAGGACTGAATTTGCTCGGTCTGTTCTTCGAGTTGTTTTTCGGCAGCTTCCAAACGGGTTTGCAGTTCGGTGTTGGTCGACATGATCTGGTTGATCAACGTCACCATCCGGGCGTCGCTGGCGTTTTGGTGATCAGGCTGGTTGCCCGACCGGGCCGCGCCGGAACGTGACTGTTGGATGCTGATTCGCATCGCATCACTGAGTTCGCCCAGTTCGCTTTGATAATTTGAAACGTTGCCGGAGTACTCGTTGGTCCAACGAGAGAGCCCTTCGAGCAACCCCAACATGCGCTGGCGTTCGTCCTCTTGTATGACGGGACCCTCAGGAACCGACGCGGATGGTTTGCGTCGCCGACGCCCGATGATGTACCCGATCGCGACAAGGACCGCGGCAAAGAACAATCCGGCGGCGATCAGAGACGGGTTCACGGTGCTGCAGAGGGTTAAAAGGAGGCCCTCAGCGTTCGCTGAAGACAGCGGTCAGGAAGTCAAACTGGATGGCGGACCAGCAGACCCATTGGCGGCGACAGGCGGCGCGATCATTTCGCCACGCGCAATCACAACGAGTCCACTCTCGGTCACTGTTAAACCACGAGCGCGGTCCAACGCTAGATCATATCCAATTTCCGTTTCCGGCGGGATCTGCACACCCTTGTCGATGATGGCTCGGCGAATGCGACTGTGCCGACCAACATCAACGTCGTCGAACAAGATACTGTCTTCGACTTGAGCGTAGCTGTTGATGCGACATCCCGAACCGATGACGCTGCGGCGAACGCAACCGCCACTGATGATCGCGCCTTGGCAAACGATGGAATCCAATGCTTCTCCGCGACGCGACGAGCGGCCTTCGCTACCGAAGACGAACTTTGGGGGAGGCAACTGCGGTTGGAAGGAACGAATCGGCCACTGGCGATCGTACAAATTGAGCTGCGGGTCGACGCCGACCAAGTCCATGTTCGCTTCGTAGTAGGCTTCCAACGTGCCGACATCTCGCCAGTAGGCTTCGCGTTTGCGGTTCTCGTCCGTGAACGGGAACGCGAAAACTTGGCTGTCTTCGATTGCGCCAGGAATGATGTTCTTGCCGAAATCGTGGTCGCTGTCGGGCTGAGTCGCGTCGTCGCACAGTCGCTCGAACAGAAATCGCGTGTTGAACACATAGATGCCCATCGACGCGAGGCAGACGTCGGGATCGTCGATCGTTGGACGCGGGTTTTCTGGTTTTTCCTGAAATTCCACCAACCGACCGTCGGTGTCGACCTGCATCACACCAAACTGTCTCGCTTCGTCGCGGCTGACACGCAGCGCGCCGACGGTGACATCGGCTCCCTTGCGATGATGAAAGTTCACCATCGATTCGTAGTTCATTTTGTACAGGTGGTCGCCGGCTAGGATCACCACGTATTCCGGTGCTTCCCGCTCGATCGCGTAGATATTCTGGTACACCGCGTCGGCGGTGCCCTGGTACCAGTTGTCATCGATGCGTTGCTGGGGCGGAACAACGTCGATGAATTCGCCGAGCTCGCGGCAGAAATAGTTCCGCCAGGCCACGTTGATGTGACGGTCGAGCGATTGGGCTTTGTACTGCGTCAGCAGCAACAATCGGCGCATGTCGCTGTTCAGGCAATTGCTGAGCACAAAGTCGATGATGCGGTACGCACCACCAATTGGAACCGCCGGTTTGGCTCGATCACGGGTGAGTGGTTCCAGTCGTGAGCCACGACCTCCGGCCAAAATCACCGTTACTGTTTGTCGCATCATGGATTCGTGGTTTCCTACCGCGTTTTGCATGTCGGCACCCGCAACATGCTGAGCCAGCATGCTAGCAAAGTCCCTTGTTCACTGTCGAGCGGAAAACAGTTTTCCCTCACCGGCATGAAAGGGAGCTTCATGCGTCGATGCGGAAAGGTTTCGCTATTTTGACATTTGCTCGTCGGGGGGCGCGCTTCGGGCGAACTGGCACACTCGTTTGTCGATCACGCACAGACAAGTTGCGTGCGCTCGCAGTCGCGAACGTGGGACAGGGGGAATTGCACATTGGGGGCCGAAGCAGCGTCCAGGTCCAAAACGGGGAGAGGATTGATCGAATTTTCATCTCCGGTTCAAAGTGAACCAAACGGACGCCAGCCGCAGTAGTACTTCTTTCGAAAAGTCATGGGGGCGGTCCGAAATTGGGACGTGAGGTCTCCCTGACGAGTCTGCTGGCGACGTCTCCGCGAACAGGCGTTGACTTCCCCTCAGCGGATGCGAAGTATCACCCACCCGACGATCCCCCCTCTCAGGAGAAAATAGACACGATGCGTAATCAATGGAAACCAATCAGCTTTGCTTTGGGAAGTTTGTGGATTGCCACGCTGACCGCGGCGGTCGTGGTGAGTTTGCCGGACGGTTTGCGTTCCGATGCGATGGCGGATCAAACGAACCGACCCGCGACATCGATCGATCCCGGTCAGGGGTTGAACACCGCCCAGGATTTGTCGGCTTCGTTCCGGACTGTCGCCGAAGCGATGCGTCCGAGTGTGGTCAGCATCAGTTCGAAAACGACGGCCAAGGCCGTGAGCAATCGATTGCCGCCGGGATTGCGGAGCCAGTTGCCACCCGGGTTCGAAGATTTCTTTGAGGAGGGCATGCGAGGCAACCAGCGAGTTCCCGCTCGTGAGGGCCAAGGCAGTGGCGTGATTGTTCGAGAAGACGGTTACATTCTGACCAACAATCACGTGGTCGAAGATGCCGATGAAGTCTACGTCGAGCTCAGTGATGACCGACGTTTGCCCGCTGAAGTGGTGGGGACCGACCCCGAAACGGATTTGGCGGTTTTGAAGGTCGAAGCGGACGGTTTGCGTGCGATTGCCTTCGGTGATTCGGATGCCATCCAAGTTGGTGATTGGGTGTTGGCCATCGGCAGTCCCTTTGGTTTGGATCAAACCGTGACGGCGGGCATCATCAGCGGCAAAAACCGCAACCGGCAAATCGTCAACAACGGGCAAGGGTTTGAGGATTTCTTGCAAACCGATGCCGCCATCAACCCAGGGAACTCCGGCGGTCCGTTGGTGAACTTGCGGGGTGAGTTGGTCGGGATCAACACCGCCATTCTTTCACGCAGTGGTGCCAGTGCCGGAATCGGTTTCGCGATCCCGGTTTCGTTGGCTCGTCCTGTTTTGACCTCGATCATTGAGTACGGCCAAGTTCGACGCGGATTCTTGGGCGCTCAAGTTCGTGACGTGACGCCCGAGTTGGTCGAAGAGATGGGATTGAAGGTCAAGGATGGTGCATTGATCCAAGGCGTGTTGGACAAGCAACCCGCCGCGAATGCAAATTTGCAACCAGGCGACGTGGTTGTCAGCGTGGACGGAAAGAAAGTCGACAGCAGTTCCCAATTGGTCAACTACATCGCCAGTCGTCCTCCTGGGGCGAGCGTTGCGATGGTGATCAATCGCGATGGCGAAACGTTGAATAAAACCGTCAATTTGCAAGAACGAACCAGCGAAGCGATGGCGATGTTCCACGGTGGCAGTGTGCTCGGTGCCAAGCTTGAACCGATCACTCCCGAGACCGCTCGCCGGTATGGTTATGC
>NZ_JBICHO010000573.1:0-23193 GCF_043100905.1 Rhodopirellula sp. JB055
TGTGACCGATGCCGAGCAGAACCAGGTTCCTGCGACTCATCACTCCGTCACTTGCTCATACTTGGATGGAATTTTGTATCGATCGCTGTAGGTGTGCACACGATTCGTCGGCTCACCGTCGAGGGTGGCCAACGGCAATCCCGCATCCACCCATTTCAGAATGCTGCCTTTGTAGTTTTTGACCTTCACACCTTTCCCCAGCAACTGCTTGGCGTAGGCACCACTGCGGCCGCCCACCGTGCAGTAGGGAATCACCAACCGGCCGCGGTACTTGGCCGCATCCTTTTCATACATCGCTTTGGTGATCGCACCAGGAATCACGGACACCTGAGTCTCCTTGTCCGAACGCACATCCACCACCACAAATCCCGGATCGGAAACTTCCGAACCGTTCTGCTTCGCTTGGTCTTCTTGCTTCTTCTGGTTGGCCAGCAATTGCGCCACCGTCTGTGTGTCGATGGTTTCAACCTTGGGGCCCCCAAAGAGCCCGCCGAATTGAGCGGAGACAGTCTGGCATTGGATCGACATCAACACCAAAACAGCCATGAAACTAAAGAGCGATCGAAAGCGTGCAATCATCATGTGAAATGTTGTTTAAAGAGACGTTGTGAGAAAGAAACTTGTGTGAACCAAAACAGAATGGATCATCAACTGCTAGGCGTCTCGACCCAAAACCATCCTCGCAATTCATTTTCGCGAAATCCGGTTGCTTGGTCGTTGGGATAAAGCTTTGTGAGCTGATCGCTGATCACCGGAGCGATCTGTTCAGTCGGTCCATGACACATCAAACATTGCGATTTCAGCCGGATGGGCAACAGTGCCGCGGCGTGGCCGTTCGTCAGCGAAACAAACTGAGGCGTGCTGACCTTGGATTCGGTCATGGCTTTCGCCCATGACGGCGGCAGATTCTTGGCATTTCGCAGACGAACTCCGGTTCGACCGATCTTCACTCCGTGTTGTTCACCAACTTCGGTCGCGATTTGCTTGGCTTCCTTTTGACACACCGTGATGGCACCCGCCGGACCTTGCGACCCCATGGCTTCCATCAATCGCCCAGACAAAGTCTGAAACAACGCGTCTTTGGCTTCGATCATCACTTGCTTCTGTTCCTCCGAAGGCGTTTCGCCTTCCACGATCGAAACATTGGAAGCGTCTTGTTCGGAGACATCCCCTGTCACCGGAGGCGTACTCTTTTGACACCCCACGTTCAGCAGCAGAAACGTTCCTGCGATCGTCAGGATCCAGGCTGATGCGGTCCATTGAATTCTCATCTCAATTCCCCAGTGGTAGATAGGCGTGGCCGTCGGCTTGCAAATTGACAACGGCGGTCAGGGCCGAAACGGCCGTCTCGACGAAAACCACCACATCCTTGGGATCGCCCCCCACGGAAGTCAGTGACTGGCCGCAGACGTACATCTCCACGTCCGCTTCATGCAGTTGCTTCAGCAGATCCAGATTTGGATTGTCTGCGGTCCCGAAGCGTTTCGCATAGGCCTCGGAATTCAACACTGCGAGCGTCGCACCTCCGTGAAAGACAATCGCAATCTTCGCGTTTGCGGGCTCGGCACCGCCGCCTGCATAGATGTTCAAGTACTTGGCAACGTTTTCAATTGCGTTGTTCAGTTTCGCAGGGTCACCACCACGAGTGACATCGACCAACAACTTCGTACCGTTTCGAGGCTGCATCGCGGCGTTCGGCAACGGCACCACCGATCCGTGCCCAGCAATGACAGGATAGATTGGTGTGCGTTTCTTGGCGGGAGTATCCGTTGGCACCGCGTGGTTCTTCATCGCTTCTGCAAAGCCATGTTCGACGAATCCCGACACCGTTTTCGCGTGAGCCTGGATCAATTTCGCAACGTAGGGGTTGTCCGACGTTTCGGTCACTTTCACGCCCTTATCAGTGTCTTCGTGGACCATTTTGATCTTGTCGGTGTGTCGGAAGATCTCAGCGAACAAAGGGTCTCGCATACGAATCGGATTCGTGTTTTCGATGCGGTGTTCCATCCACTCCACGTGCTCTTTGATTTTGTCCGCGATCTCCGGCACATTGGACTCAGTCAGTGTTTCGACACCGTTGGGGAGTTCTTTGACTGTCCGAGTGATCTGTTCGTGGTTTTGCAACAGAAACTGAAAGACTTCGCGATCCGCATCGTGTCGCTCATCGTGCCCGTGTTGACCAGCGGCCTGTCCGTTGTTCCCGGATGCCGGACCGCTACCACCAGCGTGCCGACCGCGTCCCATCCCGCGACCACGTCCCCTCCCTTGCCCCGGACCTTGACCACGCCCCATTCCGGGGCCTTTTCCATTGCCAGGGCCATTGCCGCTGCCTGCGTTACTTTGCGACCACACCGGCCCGGCCAACATGGCCCCCAGGCAACCAACGACGAAGAGATGGATGAAGCGTATCATAGGAGCACCGGGGCGCAAGGATTGGTATTCGTCGAAAAATTCAAAGACACAAAACGTTTGCGTCCTTCAAGTCATCTCAGTTTGGATGAGTTTCGTTGGCTGGCGTGGGAATTGGATCAATCACCGATTCGCCGGAACGGGACGGAAGCCTTGGCAGCGAGATTTCCGGGAATCGACCTTCTAAGGTGGACAGGAATGCAATCAATTCAGAAACCTCTTCATCTGTCAGTTCTTCATCCAGTTGGGTGCTCGCCATCACTCGGCAAGCTTCCGCCAGCGAGGGCACCTTTCCGTTGTGCATGTAAGGAGCCGTCAACGTAATGTTTCGCAGCACTGGTACTTTAAAGAGATGAGCGTCGCTTTCATCGCCCGTCACCTGTTGTCGCCCCAGGTCGCTCACAAGATCATAGCGATCCACGATTGGCGAATCGGCATCGCGAGGGAAATCGACGAACTCGGCAACATCGTCGGGTCCCGTCCAGTTGTTCAGCGCCGGTCCCGAATGGCATTCCGTGCAACCAATGGACTCAAACAATTCCATGCCGCGGATCGCTTTATCGCTGATCGCGGACTGATCTCCTGCCAGAAAACGATCGAAATCGGAATCCGGCGTGATCAACGTGCGTTCAAACGCGGCAATGGCATCCACCGCATTTTCAATCGTGAGTGCCCCGACCCGGCCAAAAATTCTTTCAAACTCGTCAGCATAGTCAGGAATGCCTTTGATCCGAGTGATCACTTGATCGTGCCCCGTCATCCCCATTTCAACATCCGCGACCATCGGCCCCATGGCTTGTTCAGCCAGCGTTGCAGCGCGACCGTCCCAGAACTGAGACGATTGAAACACAGAGTTCCATACGGTCGGTGCGTTTCTCGGTCCGGTCAATCCATCAACGCCCATGGAAGTGGGACGCCCATCGTCGCCACCCTCCATCAAATTGTGGCAACTGTTGCACGACACGGTTCCCGTCGCGGATAGCCGCGGATCGAAGAACAACTTCTTTCCCAACTCAATTTTCTCCGGTGTGTCACCCGCTCGGGCAGTTGTCGTGGGCAGGGGCGCAAAGTCCTGGGCATCCACCCGCGAGTTGCAAAGCAACAACGAGACGAAGACGCAGTGGCATAGTTTGAATCTTTGAGAGACGTTCATTGTTTGAGACCGCACGTCACGCGAGCGGATCGTTGAGAGGAAAAAACGGGTTGGGATTTAGACGCGGCCACGCAACATGCCGTGCCAGTAGAGTGCCGGCAGCCCAAACTTTTTGAGCATGAACATGCTGAATCTTTCTTTGGCCTGGTCAAACGGAAATGTTTCGGCAGGTTGCCCGCTGTAATCAAACTCAGCCAGCACCAAGGAGTCGTACCCGGTCACGACGGGGCACGAGGTGTAGCCGTCATAGCTCGCCGGTGCTGGCTGGTCTTTCATCGCTGCCACCAGATTGGCAACCAAGACCGGTGCCTGTTTGCGAATCGCTGCACCGGTCTTTGACGTTGGAAGACTGGACACATCGCCCAACGCATAAACATTCGCGAAACGAGTGTGTTGAAGCGTGTGTTTGTCGACATCAACCCAACCGCCTTCGCCGGCCAGTTCGCTGCTGGAGACAAAATCCGGTGCGCTCATCGGGGGCGTCACATGGATCATGTCGTACTTGATGACGATTTCCTCGTCAGTATCCATGTGCCGATAGATGGCCTCCTTGGAAGCGGAACGGACCTCGACCAAGTTGTGACGAAACCGTGGTTCGACGCCTTTCCGTTGGGCAACCTTTTCAAGCACCTCGCGGTAGCGATCGACCGCAAACAGACGCGGTCCCGCCAAGGTGAAGATGACTTCGATCTGATCGCGAACACCGCTTCGGCGAAAATGATCTTCGGCCAAGTAACAGATTTTTTGAGGTGCGCCGCCACATTTGACTGCACCGGCGGGCTGCGTGAACAGGGCCACACCTTGTTTCAGTTCACGCACGAATTTCCAAGTGCTAGCAACCGTGTCGATGGAATAATTGCTGCAAACCCCATCTTTGCCAACCGACTCTTTCAACCCTTTGACTTGGTCCCAGTTGATTTGGATGCCCGGTGCAACAATCAGGTAGTCGTAGGTGATCGTCCCGCTCTCACGCGTCGTCAAGCTGTTTGCGTTTGGGTCGAACGATTCGACGCGGTCCTTGATCCACTGAACCCCGTACGGGATCAGATCCGCCTCATCTCGGCCTGATTCTTCCGGTTCAAAAACTCCGCCACCCACGAACGTCCAAAGCGGCTGATAATAATGCTTATCGGATGGTTCAATGATGGCGATGTCGAGCGATGCATCAGTGTTCCGCAAACGAGCGGCGACGGTGATGCCAGCAGTCCCACCGCCGACGATAAGAACTTGATGATGTGCCATGACAATGATCTATGTTTTGAGTATTGAAAGAGAGCTCCGTCCGAGGTGTTTACTTGGCTTTGCTTTTTTCATCCAAGACACCGCCGAAGCACTTGGCAAATTGCAAACCGAACGACAATGCCCGTTGGGTGTTGGGGTCGCGGATCGAGTTCAACAATCCAAACAACCCGACTCGCTTGGGAACGGGATGCTCGCAACTTCCGCGTCGGCAACTTGACAGGGCAGAACCAGCCATGCCGACGGTTTCGACCGAATGTTCGTCCAGGACATCGGACTTGAGCAAGAAACCGATTCGATCAAGCTCCTCTTCGTTGATCCGACTCCCCAGGTACAGCGCGGCGTGCAATCCCTGCCGAACGCTCTGCTCCAAATCAATGCCTTCCGACTTCAAATCGCTGGCGTATTCATCAAACACGTCCATCGCAGTCGCAATCAAATTCGGCACTTCATCCAGAAGAGCACTCCCCTCTTCCAACTTCGGTAGACGGGCAACCAGTCGCTCGATCGCCTGCATGTTGCTCGGTTCAGTCACCTGAACGACCAACTTCAGTAGCTGAGTCGCTCGGTGTTCCATGTCGATACCTTCTTGCGACGCCTTGCGACTGATCGCGTCGAAGAAATCCACCGCGATGGCCAGCAAGTTTGGAAGATCGCCCGCGACCTGCAGAACTTGATCCAAGGATTCCGCGTGGTCGAGCAAACGGTGCAAAACGTCAGCGGTCGCAGGATCGTTCAGCCGATCGACTAGAGAGCGGTGTTGTAGGGTTGTGTTCATTGAATGAAGTGGGGTGTTTCGGGGCGCACTGTCGGAAACGGGGATGGCTCACTTACCCGATCACCATTTCCTCCGATTTCACGCTGGGGAGATCAGCCGATTTCCAAGCCATGTAGCCGCCCGTCAGGTTGACCACGTTTTTGATTCCGGCAGCCTGCAAGACACTGGCGCCGATGGCCGACCGAGCACCACTGCGGCACTGCACCACAATCTTCTGGTCCCCAGAAAGGTCACCGAGGTTGCCCGGCAACCGACCAAGGAAACGATGCTCTGCTTGCTCGATATGACCTTCGTTCCACTCGTCGTTGGAACGAACGTCAATCAGTTTCACCTCGCCAGCCTCAATGGCCGCCGACAAATCCGTGGGAGTCCCCGTGGCATAAACTTCACTTGCCATTCCAGCAGCACGGACCTCATTCGAGTCAAAGCCGCCGCCGATGACTTCGACACCAATTTTGTGCAGAACCCGAGCGGCTTCTTCGAGTTGGTCCGGTTTGCAAATCAAATGAGTTGGCTTGTCGTAGTCCACCAACCACCCAGCCCATGTCGCCAACATGCCGAGTGGGATGTTGATCGAACCGGGAACGTGTCCCTGAGCAAAATCGGCCGAGGGCGTCAGGTCGACAACGGTTCCATCCTCGATCGCCGACGTTAGCTTGGCCACATCCAGCATCGCATGATGATGCCCGGCGCCCAAAACCCTGGGGCCTTCTTTGTTGACTCGCTTCATGACGGCGAAGTACTTCGGGGCCTCCGGTTGATCCGCCAAGATATATCGGACGAACTCTCCTTCGTTGGTGAACTGCAATGCCGGATTGAAACGTTTCTCATAACCAACCGTCGATGACGGGATCGCCCCCAACCCCTTGCCGCAGGCACTTCCCGCACCGTGAGCAGGCCAGACTTGCAAGTAGTCCGGCATGGATTTGAAACGCTCTGCCGAACGGAACAAATCACGAGCCCCTGGTTCGGCCGTGCCCGCGATTCCGGCGGCTTCTTCCAGCAAATCGGGGCGACCGATGGAACCGACAAAAATGAAGTCACCGGTGAAGATGCCCATGGGTTCGTCTGCCCCACCGCCTTGATCCGTCAGCACAAACGAAATGCTCTCAGGTGTGTGTCCGGGTGTGTGCAAAACGTCAAACTTGATCTTTCCAAGCATGAAGTGATCACCGTCATGAAGGAGTTGGTGATCATATGGTTCAAGATACAGGTACTTCCAATCGGCTGGTCCCTCATCGGAGACATACAGTTTGGCACCCACGCGATCGGCCAGTTCCCGTGCCCCGGAAACATAATCCGCATGAATGTGCGTCTCCGCGACGGCGGTGATTTTCATCCCTTCGCGATCCGCCATTTCGAGATACTGATCAATGTCGCGTCCCGGATCGACGACGAGGGCTTCCTGGGCTCTCTGACACCCAACCAAGTAGGAAGCGTGGGCCAGCTTTTGATCGTAAAAGTATTTCAGCAACATGATTCGATTCCTCTGTGAAGGTGAACAAGCTTTACAAAACCAGTGATTTAAAAATGACAAACGTGGCGACCAGGACGACGGCCACAGCAAATGTTTTTTGCAACGTGGGCCCCTTCAGACGCTTGGCGACAATCCCGCCCAACCACATGCCTGCAAAACCTCCCACCAGGAATTGCAGCGTTGTTTCCATCGACAATTCGTTCCCGTTGACCAGATGCGACGCCACACCACTGACACTGACCAACACGATCACAAACAAGGACGTCGCAACCGCTTGGTGAATCGCCATCCCACTGAACAACACCAGGGCGGGAACGATGACGAATCCACCACCAACGCCGAACATGCCGGACAACACCCCCGTCATCAGCCCGACCAAAATCAGCAAGCGCGCACACTTGGATGTCAATCGCAACTTTCCGTCTTCGTCTCTTTGACATGCACTTCGATCGCGGCTTGGCAGCGTCTCCGTGTTGCAAACACCACTCGGCAGACTGGGGTTCTTGCTTTTGGCCCACATCCGCTGAGCAACGACCAACATCAACATCGCAAACATCACCAGCAGCACTTGCTCGGGGATTAGCGTCGAGAGATAGGATCCCAATGGTGCGCCGATCATGCCCGCCACCGCGAACAACACCCCGGTTCTCAATTCCACTTCCCCTCGCACCAATCGCGGCACCGCACCAAACAGAGCGGTCCCACCCACCGACGCCAGAGAAATCCCGACTGCCTCTCGCGGCGCCACTGCCAAGCCGTAAACCAGCAAAGGAACTGCAAAGACTCCACCGCCCCCACCGGTCAATCCCAGTGCGAAGCCAACGATGCAGCCGAACAGAATTGCTAGACCGAACATGACCCCGTTTCTCCACAACGATTCCAGGGCATCTTGGAAAGCATCATGCCCATGCCGCAGGTGTCAGTGATCCCGGCAAACATCAGCCCAGCACCGATGAAGGCGGAGAGCCCCATGAAGCACGGATGCACGAAGTAACCAAGCACTGCCCCCAGCAGTGCCAAGAACCCAGCCAAAATGCGGACCTGGCGTTCTAAAGAAACAGCCTTTTTCCCTCGCGTCACCGGCAATCCCGCCTGCACCCAAGCCGTCGTCCCGCCTTCCACGTTCACGATGTTTTCGATACCAGCGTCCGAGAACTTCTGAACCGCTTTGCTGGATCGATTGCCGCTGCGGCAAATGACGTAGATCGTTTTTCCCGAGTCGCTTCGAAGTGACTCAGACACTGCCTTGGGGTCGAGTGAATCGAGCGGCACGTTGACCGCACCTTGGACATGGACCTCGCGGTATTCCGTCGGCATCCGGACATCGATCAGCTCGATGGCGCCGTTGGACTGTTTGTCGGCGAGTTGTTTCACATCAATCGTTTGCATCAGAAACTCCGTCTGCTCGTTGCGTTGAAAGGCAAGAAAGCCCTTTGGTTCGTTATGTCTCTACCCGACGATATATCACCGTAAAAAAACGGTTTGGACCTTGAATGGTTCAGGGATCGGTCGCACCAGAAGGCAGGAAACGCCCCTCAATGCAAGCCATCAATTCTTCCAGGTGCGGCTCAGCGACGCTGTAGTAAACCCGTCGCCCTTCGCGTTCGCTGGTTAAAAAACCACAGCGATGCAACAACCGAAGATGTTCCGATCCGACGTTGTCTTGAATACCGCAATCCGCCGCCAATTCACCCACGGTGTACCGCCCATGCAGCAACAGTTGAACGATTCGCAGACGGACCGGATGAGCCAGCGTCCTCAAGCACTCCGCCGCATCGGCGAAATCACCGACTTGGCCCGCTGGTTTATCCAACGCTTCCGATGATTTCGGTTTGATGGTTTTGATTGCCATGATTTCTCCTTCAGGTCTCCACTCATCATATCGTCACATCACGAGGTGTCAACACATGTTTTCTTCGGGTTTTTCAAATTTGCATTCGCCGCCATCCCGAACGCCGCCCAAACCCGATCCCCTTTCAACGACCGATGCTCGCGACTTACCCGTGGACAAAATCTGTCCACCTGCATGGTGAATGTCTTTCCGTTGCCTCTGATTGAGAACGCCCCCGTCCTTCGAATCGCTCGCAAATCACCGCGAAATCAGTCTTTTCGTGCCTTGGCACAGACCGTGCTATCCAGACCGGCAGCCCATTGCGTCCTCCAGCTTTTCACCGCCGAAACCAATGACAATCACCAACGCCTCGACGCCTCCTTCCTCGGCCGGAGACCCCGCTGCGGATCTCGCCGGTACCAAGACAGGCGTGGTTGCGTCGGTGATGAACGGGCTTCCTACGCTACTGGTTCTGGCGGTGATGGGTGGTGGTTGGATAGTGATGCACCAAATCAACTCGGGCGACAGCAGCACGGAAGAGATGGAGGAACCAGCCCCAGCCACCACTTCCAGCGACACTCTGACGTTGCCCGAGGGCAAGCTCAGGGTTGCGGAGATTGAGAGCGTCACCGCACAGGCACATAACATCCAGCATGTTCACACCGTGCCCGGGCGTCTGCGGTACGACCAAACCAAACATGTTGATGTGAAGGCGCCGATGGACGGCATCTTGGCAGAGTTGGTCGTGACACCAGGTGACCAGGTGAATGCAGGGGATCTGATCGCGGTTCTTCGCAGCCCTGAAATTGGCCAGGCACGGGCCGAAATCCTGAAGCGTCAAAAGGAACGCGACATCGCTGAACAAATCCTTCAGCGTGAACTGACACTGGCCAAGAACCTGCAACAGGTCTCCGACATGCTCGATCAAGGCCAATCCGTTGATGCGATCGAGAAAGCATTTTCCAACCGTGCTCTCGGGGCTTATCGCCAAGACATCTTGTCGGCCTATTCAAAAATGCTGCTGGCTGATGAACAGCTCGCCAAACTTCGCCCGCTGGTCGCCTCCGGTTCTGTTTCAGGCCGGACCGTCCGCGACCGTGAAGGCGAGCGTCAACTCGCCGAGACCGCGTTCCGAACCGCTCGCGATCAAGCGTCGTTCGAAATCGAACAATCGAAAATGAAAGCCGAGGCGAATCTTGCCGAAGCGGAACGGCAATTCAACCTCGCCTGGCAATCGCTGGAGACATTGCTGGGTTACAAGGAAGACAAAGACGCGGTCAACCTCAGCAACGAAGAAGCCCTTTCGCGACTGGAGGTACGAGCCCCGTTCGGCGGCAGCGTTGAGTCGCGAGGCTATGCCAACAACGAACGTGTGATGCGAGGCGATTCACTGGCGGTACTCGCCAACACCGAATCGCTTTCGGTCGAAGCCAGCATCCGCGAAAGCGATTGGTCGGTGGTGAATCTGCACCCCGGTGCGGAAGTATCCGTCATGGTTCCCGCGCTGGATCAATGCGTCTTTCCTGCCAAGGTTCTTTACTTTGGCCGCGAAGTGCAGGCCGACACCAATTCGGTTCCCCTGGTCGCTCGCATCGAAAACAACGATGGCTTGCTACGGCCGGGCATGTTCGTCCGAGTGACCGTCCCGATTGGGGAGCGGCGTCAGGCGTTGTCAATCAAACCGGAATCAATTCTCCGTCACGAAAACAAACCATTCGTCTTCGTCGATCTGGGCAACGGATCGTTTCAACGAGTGGACGTATCAACCGGCCAAACATCGGAAGATTGGGTGGAGGTCACCAAGGGCCTGTCCGCGGGCCAACCAGTGGTGACTCAGGGTGCATTCTTGCTGAAGTCGGAACTGCTGCTTCAAGGGGAAGGTGAATAGCAACCTCGATCGCTGCTGTTCCGCGATCCCCACGCTCATTCCACGGCGCGAAGAATCCAATCAGCGTCACTGCAACTCGGACGACTTCACCATGCTCACGAAGATCATTGAACTCTCGCTCCTCAACCGCGGGCTGGTCATCATCCTGACGTTGCTGATGGCGGCGGCAGGGGTGTATTCGGCACTGAATCTGCCGATCGATGCCGTCCCCGACATGACCAACGTGCAAGTTCAGGTGGTGACCGACGCGGGGTCCTTGTCTCCTGTCGAAGTGGAACGTTACGTCACGTACCCAGTGGAAAACACGATGGGAGGGCTGCCCGATGTCGAGGAACTTCGCAGCGTTTCCAAGTTCGGCATTTCCGTCGTCACGATCGTGTTCCAGGAAGGGACCGATATCTACCACGCTCGCCAATTGGTAACGGAACGACTTGGCGATGCTGCCGCAAACATCCCGCCTGGTTATGGCACGCCAACCGTCGGACCTCTGACGACCGCGCTCGGCGAAATTCTGCAATTCGAAGTGCGCAGCGACCGCCACTCCCCCATGGAACGAAGGACAATCTTGGAATGGGAAGTTTCGCCCAAGCTGCGTCAGGTTCCCGGCGTCACGGAGATCAACACACACGGGGGTTACTACAAAACATTCGAAGTCCAACCGGATCCCGATCGAATGACCAGCTATGGGATCCCGATGGAATTGCTCTTCCAACGTTTGCTCGCCAACAACAACACCTCCGGCGGCGGCTACGTCATCCATCACGGCGAACAGCGATTCATTCGCGGTGTGTCGTTGCTGGAAAACGAAGCGGACATCGAAAATGTGGTGATTCGCCGAGAACCGGACGGGAACCCGATTCTGGTCCGTGACATCGCCAAGGTCAGCATCGAACCGATGACCAGACAAGGTGCCGTGACCCGCGACGGACGTGGCGAAGTGGTGACGGGTTTGGTGATGATGTTGATTGGTGAAAACTCACGCGAAGTGGTGGAACTCGCCAAGGAACGCCTCCAAGAAATCGAAGTCACCTTGCCCGACGGAGTGCATCTCGAAGTCACGTACGACCGCGCCGCACTGATCGGCCGCACGCTCCAAACGGTGCTCACCAACCTGACCGAAGGCGGCATGTTGGTGATTGTCGTGCTGCTGTTGATGCTCGGCAATTTGAGAGCCGGAATCATCGTGGCACTCGCCATTCCGCTTTCGATGCTGTTTGCCACCAACGTGATGGCGTACACTGGCGTCACAGCCAGTTTGATGAGCCTGGGTGCGATCGACTTTGGATTGATTGTCGACAGCAGCGTGATCATGGTCGAGAACTGCATTCGCAAACTGTCCCGCGACAATGGCGATACCGACCATCGAGACGTGATACGCAAGGCGGCCGTCGAGGTTCGCAAACCAACGATGTTTGGCGAACTGATCATCGCAGTTGTGTTCCTGCCGATTCTGTTGCTCGAAGGCACAGAGGGAAAACTGTTTCGCCCAATGGCTTTGACGGTGCTGTTTGCACTGGGCGGTTCGATGATCCTTTCCTTGTCGTTCATGCCCGCCATGGCCTCAATCTTTTTGCCCAAGAAGATGAAGGAAGAAGACGTCCTCTTGGTGCGAATCGTCAAATTCTTTTACGAACCTTTGGTCACGCGAGCGATCAAGCATCCCTTTGTCACGGTTTGCATCGCATTGACCGTGTTCGCACTCAGCCTGCCAATGGGTCGACACTTGGGGGCAGAATTCATGCCTCGATTGGAAGAGGGAGACCTGCTGGTGGAGGCATTGAGGCTACCCAGTGCGACACTGGAAGGTTCGGTCGAGATGTCGACTCAAATTGAGAATATCCTCAAAGAGTATCCCGAAGTCGAAACGGTCTTCTCCAAAACCGGACGCCCCGAGATTGCGAACGATGTGATGGGAGTTCACCAAACCGATGTCTGGGTCTTGCTGAAACCGGTGCATGATTGGCCGGAACCCAAGACACGAGACGACCTGATTGAACAGATGTCGGACGAACTCAATGCCAACGTTCCGGGAGTCGCGTTTGGGTTCACGCAACCGATCGAAATGCGAGTCGACGAACTGGTTGCTGGCGTCAAAGCCGATGTGGCCGTCTTGCTATATGGCGACGACATGGAAGTCCTCGGTGAGAAAGGCAAGGAAATCGAAGCCGTGTTGCGTTCGATTCCCGGTGCGGTGGATGTCAAAGCCGACTACCAAGCCAACCTATCTACATTGACGATCAAAACCAAACCTCACGCCTTGGCTCAATACGGGATCGATGCCCAAACGGTGTTGGACGTCGTTTCATCGCTTGGCGGACACCAGGTCGGGCAAGTCTTTGAAGGACGCGCTCGGTACCCAATCATGGTTCGTGTTCCGAAGAAGTGGCGTGAGAACCTCTCCTTGCTCGAGCAAGTTCCGGTTGCCGATTCCAATGGAAAAACAGTGCCTCTCAAAGAACTCGCAGACATTCGCTTGGAAGAAACTCCGCCCACGATTGAACACGAAGGCAACCGCCGACGAACATTCATTTCGGCCAACGTTCGTGGACGCGATGTCGCCACCTTTGTCAATGAAGCACAAACTGCCGTTTCGCAGGAAGTTGAGTTTGCGCCGGGATACGAGGTGCAATGGGGCGGCGATTTTGAAAACCTACAGTCCGCCAGTAAACGGCTCGCGATCATCACCCCGATTGTATTGATGATCATCATGCTTTTGTTGCACACCAGTCTCGGTTCGATGCGTTTGGCATTGCTGATCTTCCTAGCGGTTCCCATGGCGGCTTCCGGTGGAATCATTGCCTTGTATCTTCGTGACATGCCGTTCAGCATTTCCGCCGGAGTCGGGTTCATCGCCCTGTTTGGCGTCGCGGTGCTCAATGGATTGGTGTGGGTGAGTGCAGCGGAACATTCCCGCCAATCGGGAATGCCATTGCAAGACGTCAGCCATGACACCGCTCTGGTTCGCCTGCGACCAGTCTTGATGACGGCCCTGGTAGCCAGCCTAGGATTCTTACCGATGGCCCTTTCAACCAGCGATGGTGCCGAGATGCAACGTCCTTTGGCGACCGTTGTGATTGGCGGTCTGATTACCTCGACGCTCTTGACCTCACTCGTGATCCCCACGATCTACCCCTGGTTCGCCCGTGGTCTCAACGATAGCAAGGTGGGCAGCGATCCCTGACTTCATTGATCGACGACCCTGTTTGTGAATGCCTTCTCAAAAAGATTCGTGGGCGAAAGCCCCTGCCTGCCACCTTCCACATCAAATCCCCGAGAAGGAACCATTCGGAAAGAACCAGCATGCTTTCGCGGAATGGTGCAAGCAGGCGGCTGATTGAGTCACCCGAAGCGTCACGAGCTAGTTGATTTAGTCAGCCGGAACGCGATCGCGTCTGGTTCGTTTCCGGTAACCGTGGGCGAGCGTTGGACTGTCAAAAGGTTGGTATCAACACCGCCTTGGACTGCGCAGGTTTTGTTCCTCGACTTCGCCCCAACGGGGCAGCCCTATGCCAGCCCAGGGCAACGCCTTTTGAAGTTGCGTTTTTCTCACAACCCGAAGCGTCAGTTTTGAAGTTGCGCTTTTCTCAAAACCCGAAGCGTCAGCGAGGGAAAAACGATGTTGACTTCGCCTCGCTAACGCGTCGGGTTATGAAAAACCATTGCCGCACGCAAAAGCACAACTTCAAAAAGCGTCAGCGAGGGAAAAACGATGTTGACCTCGCCTCGCTGACGCGTCGGGTTATGAAAAAGCCAATGCCTCACGCGAAAACGCAACCTCAAAACGCGTCAGCGAGGGACCAGGCAGTCGCCGGAATCGACCGAGTTCAGATCCGTGGGGTTGGAGGGTGTCCGAATTCTTGGCGAATCCGGCTACTTGAATTTTGCCCAAGATGCGACGGCAAGCCGACTACTCGTCGGATTCGTCGGCCAACAGTTTCAACGCTGAATCGTGATCGTCGCCATCGAGGTCACTGACACGAGTGAGCATGTCGATCAACTGATCGTTTGAGACCGCGAATGGATCGCTGGTGCTGCTATCGATCAATTTGGTGAGATCGGTCAGCACGGCGTCTCGGGTCTGGCGTCGGAGCGTCGATTGAGCGAACCCGCGCGGTTCAAGTGGTCCGAGCCCATTCTGATCATCAGGGATTAGCGAGTCGTCTGAACCCGCATCGTCGTTCTGGGCGGATCCATCATTCGCGATGGGTTCACCCTCGCCCTCGCCAGATTCTTCTTCTCCGTTGTTAACGGTTCCAGTTGGCTGGTTGATTTGGTTCAAGTGGTTGATCACCAACAAGGCATCGAGCGCGGTGACAAAGCCATCCGCGTTGACGTCGTACCCAAATCCTTGGTCACCAAAACCGACAGGACCAGGACCGTAGACGTTCAGATAATTGATGATGGTCAAAGCGTCGAGTGCCGTGACCTCTTCGTCACTGTTCACGTCGTGAGGTTCATCGTCGTTGTGATATGGGGTGTCGTTCTCGGTGACTTGAACAAGAAACGTTTCGGTGACCGGGTTCACGCCTGACGAGTGAGAAGTGGCGGTGATGTCGAGTTCGATTTCCTGTTGGTCGGCCAGCAACACTTCCACGCCTTCGGCCAACTTCAGAGTGGAACCGTCAAACACGAAACGAGAATCGTTGACGGACAGGGTGTGGTTGTTCGCGCCAGGGTTTCCAGCGATGCGAAACTCACCGACGAAGGCGCCGGGCGAACGCTCTTCCACCGTTGCGGGCGTTAGCGAGAAATTGGCGGGAGCCTCCGGCATGTCAATCACCTGCAACGTGATTGCTTTTTCAAAGGAGTCATCCAGGTGCGACACGGTGACGTTGACCACGATGGTTTCCGACTCTTCGTAGTCGACTGCGACTCCCGGTTTCAAACGCAGGCTGCCGTTGAAAATCAAGAAGCGGTCGTCATCCACTTCGAAGTCGTAGAACTGGTCATCGTCTTCGTCCACGACTGTGATTTCGGTGACCACGTCGCCTTCAAAATTTTCACGCACCGTTGCGTTGTCGGGCAACACATCCTCGATCGGATCGTCTTCGTCCGAGATCTGCAGGGTCGCAGTGTGAACCAGTGGTTCTTCGAAGTCTGGGTCATGGACCGTGATGATCAGCGGAATCGCCCATTCTTCTTCCCAGTTCAGGTTGTCTGGACCGATGAAGATCAGATTGCCATTTGCATCGACAATGAATCGTTCGTCATCAATTTCAATGACGTGGTTGCCTTGTCCATCACCATCGATGACTTCGATTTGGCCGATCTGTGCATTCAGCGGGATGTTCTCAGGCACTGCGTCAATGTGCGGAATGACATCGATCGGTGGATCCGGCACGTTCAGGACCGTGATGTCCAGCACATGTTCGGTGAAGTCTCGACCGTCGTGCAACAACACGGTGAACTGGTCAATGCCACTGAAATTTTCAGCAGGGACGTACGTCAGGGATCCGGAAAGTGTCACCGTCGACACGCCCGCGCTGGTGCCTTGCATCGGCAGCAAGAGGAAGTCGTCGCCCTCTGCATCCGTCGAATCGCCATAAACGGCGGGAGCGGCATTGGTCAGGATGGAGTCTTCGTCCATCACCCAGTTCGGCGGCGTGCTGTAGTCTGGGGCCGTGTTGGCACCGATCAACCGCAAGCCAAATTCGATTGGTGCGGGGTCTTCGTTGTTGGTGATTTGAACGCGATGAGGAGCCGGCGTACGCAGGCTCATTTCAGCGATTCCTGCGGCACCGACCAGAGCCACACGCCGCAGTTCGGGATCCAATGAGATGCCTTGAACACTGGTGGTGGAGGGCAGATTCAATGTGGACAAATCGATTGCCAAGTCGACAACGGAATTGCCGTTTTCAGCATCGATCAAACGCAGGCCTGCCTCCGCCGGATCAACGGAGTCTGGCGTCAATGTCACGAGTAATCCGCGAGCGGCGTCGATTGCAACAGGAGCGTCGGTTGGCAGACTGTACAGAGTCGCCAGGTCAGTGGTTTCGAGATCGTGGACCGTCAAACCGTCTGATTGCCGAACGACCAACAGGCCAGCTTCATCACTGAAGCCCACCACTTCGACACCGCCATCAACGATGATTGGGTCGTTGTTGAGTAGCGAATGGTCGGCGTTGCTCCAGACGTGAATCTCAAGACCGTCGCTGGTGCCGCCTTGTCCATCGTCGATTTGCGTCGCGCGAGCCAGAATGGATCGCGTGGGGCCGTCGGTCGAACGCGGGCTCGAGTCGCCAATGAGTTCCGTTCCTTCTGGCACCAGGGCGCCTGTCGCACTGGCGCTCAGACTGGCCGTGTCCACGGTCCACAACTGAGCAAAACCATTGTCGGCGGCCTGCAGCAACACCCCGCGGCCAACGTCATCGACCGCGTGACCAACGAATTGCGGTGCCAAGTCGCTGTCGGTGAACGGGGTGGCGTCCGAGAGGGCTCCGTCGACCAAGAACGCTTTGTGCCCCACGGCGTTGTCACCTAGGACCACCAATTCGCCAGCGGGTGAACGCCAGATGGCTTGGATGCCAACTCCCAGATCCAGCGAAGTCGCAATGGTGCCGTTGTCGGCCAACGTGTGCAGCGAAGTGCCAGTCGCGAAAACTGCGGGCAAGACGGCTTCGTCAACGGTACCGGCTTCGACGACGAAGGCGGGGGTGACTGCCGTGATCTCGGATTCCAAAAGAAACGGATTCGCGGTGATCGTCGTCGGTGTCGTCTGGATTTGGGACTGGGTGCCGTTGAAGACGCGAACAACGTGTGTTCCGTCATCCAGCCTGTCGAACGAGAACTGACCGGCCTCGTTGGTCAAACCGTAGCGTTCGCCTTGGTCCAGCGAACCGTTGTCATTTTGATCGATGAAGACCAATCGGTTTTCTAGCGTCGATTCTTCGGCTTCTTTCCGCAGCGAATCGTTGGCGTCCTGAAAGACCGAGCCAACAATGGCCGCCAAAACGCGGCGATCGTCCAGCGTTTGCATTGCCAATCGACGGCGGGTCACGCGCGGCAGATCTCTCTTGGAGCGGCGTCGAAGGCTCGTCAGGGAAACACGCGGCATCGTGACGGATTCTCACAAGGCGGGACGGAATGGATGGACCGACGGTTCAGCATGGACGTTGCGGGTGGGAAGAAAGTTCCCTGAGCGGGCCCGTATCGTATCGGATTTGGTCAAATTTCAATGCGAATGTTTGACGGCTTTTCCGAAATCCGTTCCCCGACCAGCAGCCACGTCGCTTATTATAGACGATCGATGTTGGGCTCCGAGCCGCCTTTTGCCCGGATTTTTGACGGATTTCGCCGCGATTGGGATGACGCACGAAGTCGGTGAATCCTCGGTTTGGAGCCTGATCGTATTATGCCTCGCCCCCTTTCGCTCGATTCTTCCAATGCTGACGAAGTCTGCTGATCTGTCGCCGCGTTTTCCTTCCGCCATGTCAGGACGAACGCTCTCTTTGACGACGCTTTGTTTGACCGCGTGCGCGACCTTGTTTGCCTCGTCCGCGTTCGCTCAAGGCCAACAGGCTGCGATGCAAGCGGCTGAACGTGCCGCGATGGAAGCCGAAGGGCGAGGAGTCGGCGGACCTCCGGGGGCTCCAGAAATGGAACCCGGCTACGGCGGCATGGACACCTACGAGATGGAAATGGAAATGGAAATGGAAATGGAAATGGGCATGGAAATGGGCATGGATATGGAGATGGAATATGGGGGCATGGACGATCCCTACGGCGGCGGTTCAGGCTACGGCGGCCCCTCCAACCGCGGCCGCGGTGCAAATCTGAAACCATCACCGGTCGTGATGTTGGAATTGTTCCAGCCCGATTGGTCGCCTCTGACGGAGCGTATGCAACAACTCTTGACCTCGGCCTCGACTCCGCAACGCCCCGTCGCTTTGGGGCCAGTGCTTCGCAACGAGGCCCACGTTGCCTACCGATACGGCAACCTACCATTGGCTCTGCAACTGTTTCATGGCTTCATCGCTCGAGGCAGCGATGCGGCCCAGCAGCAAATGGATCAAATCAAATTCAGCAAGCATTTTCGGAAACCGCTGTGGCATCTGCGGATCGGAACCAGCGTCGGGATTCACGGTGATTCTTCGACCTCGGATCCGTCCCCCATCTCCGGATCGACCGGCGGCAATGGTCGCGGCGGGATGGGCATGGATGGAATGGGCATGGATGCCGGGATGATGGACATGGCCATGGGCGGCGGGATGGAATCGGGGATGATGGAACCTGGCATGATGGGCCCCGGTGGACCCGGAATGGGTCCTCCTGGGATGGCCGGTCCCGGGGGCGGCGAAATGCCCATGGGTGACATGGGGATGTACGAAGAGGACATGGGAATGTCCGGCATGGGCGGCCCCGGAATGGGAATGGGCATGGGAATGCCGGGCAGAGGCGGGCGAAACCGAGCCGCCGCGATGTCCGCTCCGAAAGCCGAGATGACCGACAAAGAGGTCGACGCTCGTCTTCAGCGGTTCTTGGGGTTGGTTGCCGATACAGTGAAAGCGGGGCTGTCCAAGCGAATTACCGATGGCAAATTTGGCCATGCGCTGACTGACGTGGAACCGGAGTCACAGACGCAAGGGCACACGGTCAATGGGGACTCCGTCGACTCTGCTGACAAATCCATGTGGATCCCCAGCGTCTTGTTCGTCGGCGAAGGCAACTCGCGGGAGACCATCAAAACGGCTCACCACTTGGGGCTGGATCTACTGTTTCACTTCGATGTCGGTTTGAAAGAGAATCGCGTGGGTGCGGTCAGCAACATCAGCCGCGTGAAAGTCTTGGACGCTCGGACAGGCAAGACCTTGGTCAGTTCCGCGGCGATGGACAACACAGAAGTTGAACGGATGACGCGTGTTGGTCGCGGGTCGCCATCCGCCTATGTCGACGAACAATTGAAATCACTGTGGGCCGTGGTCGATGAACGTTTGACTTTGTCAGATCTGCCGACACTCAGCCCCGAGGTCGCTCGCAAACGCGTGGCACAAGTGCTGGGTGACAGCACCATGACTCCGCTTCGAAAGCTCGCCGAAATTCGATACTACGCCTACCGCGGTTGGCTGACCGACGAAGAGCTTGAGCAAGCCTTTGAGATCACCGGTGGCGTCGAAGCCATGAAATTGCTGCATGGCAGTGACACCCAAGCGATCGAGGCTGTTCACAAAATGGTCGTGGAAACAACCGCAGAGGAATCCTGAACGGGCACCCACCCGAGCCGAATTCGCCAGAATTGGGATTTGGACGCACGTAGGATGGGCACTCCTGCCCGTCGGCGTTGTGGATGTCGGCCAAGAGTGGCCAACCTACAACAAAATCGCCGTTGCCGAATTCGCCAGAACTCGGACACCCACCAACTTCACAACCCGACGCGTCAGTTTTGAAGTTGCGCTTGTGCAGTCGGTTTGGTTGGCCAGCGGCCAACATCAACCCACACGTTCTGGATTGAAAAAGGCGGTTGGCCATTCAAAGAAAATGTGCAGCGTTCAAAACGCCTCAGCGAAGGACACATCTGAATTCTGGCAACTCCAGCGACAGCGACCACGGATTCGTTGCGTCCCTACCGCTTGCAACGACTTTGTCGACCACGCAAACCGGGGACCCTGCCAGCGGCCGGTCCAAAGCGGCGGCTTGAAAACGCCGAATGAGTCAACATACCGAGGCTCCCGTTTCGCTTTTCGCGTTTGGGATCCAATGCAATGCGACTCATTCACTTTCGGCCCTGCACAAGGACTTGCCCGACCATGGCGAACACGTTCCCAACAAAACGCACGTTGCTCTTCGCCGCAATCCTCGCAGCGATGGCATCTGGTGGCATCGGCTCTCAAACAGCCTCCGCGGACTGGGGATCGTTGGTGCACCAAATGCACGTCGGTTATCACCGCAATGTCGCGTGGCCGGACCCCTTCAATGAAGTCGACGCGGTCCAGACCGTGATGCCATTCGAAGCGATGAAACGCAATGGCTGGCGGATGCACAACACGATCGGGCACGAGCTTTTCCGCGGCGGTGACGGAGCCTTGTTGGCGGCCGGTCAAAATCGCGTTCGTTGGATTGCGACCCAAGCTCCTGAAGGGCGTCGCGAGATTTATGTGCTTCGTGGAGTCACGCAAGAAGAAACGCAATCCCGAATCAAGGCTGTGCAAGAAGCCGTCGATGGGTACGTCTTGGCCGGCCAACCTCAACCGCAGGTTCTCGTGACAACGATCGAACCAGCCACTTCACCAGGTGTCGTTGCTACCAAGATCAACCGGGAACGCCTCGAGCAAATGGCGGCCCCGAAGCTGCCAACGACCAGTGCCGCCGGCACAACCGGTGTCACGCAGTGATCTGAACGAACGCCAGTTCCAATCTGAAAACGAAAAAGGCGACCAAGAGAATGGCTCTCGGTCGCCTTTTTTTCGTTGGGGCGTCAAACGTCAGGGCTCAATTCCGTGCAGTCTGGTCATCCAATCACAACCCGAAGCGTCAGCGAGGGAAAAACGATGTTGAGTTCGCCTCGCTGACGCGTCGGGTTATGACAAAAACAATGCCTCACACAAAAATCGCAACTTCAAAACGCGTCAGCGAGGGACCACGCAGTCGTCGGAATCACCAGGCTTCCGACGCGTGCGATAGCTGGTCCTCCAATCACAACCCGAACGCGTGAGCGAGGGACCACGCAGTCGTCGGATTCGCCAGGCTTCCGACGCGTGCGATAGCCGGTCCTCCAATCACAACCCGAACGCGTCAGCGAGGGTCCACGCAGTCGTCGGAATCACAGGAACTCAGGTCTGCGAGCTGATGGTAGTCCGAATTTCTGGCGAATCCGGCTACGTGAGGGAGACCAACGCGTTGTTCTGAGAGTCCCTCGCTGACGCGTTCGGGTTGTGATGTTTGACCCGGGCATCCGGATTCTTGGCGAATCCGGCTACGTTCACTCTTTGGTGATCGCAGCCCGGTGTTCTTCCGCCAGTTCGTCTTCGCCCAGCGCTTCGAAGCAAACCGCGAGAGACTCGTGTGCCGCATCGGCCAAGGACTCTTCCGCGAGAGCACGTTCGAGGTCCGGGATGGCTTCCAAGTGCTTGCCAAGCTTCGTCAGGATTTGCCCGCGAGTCTCGTAGAAAAACGGATTCGGTTCCGAGACACTTTCGATCGCTTTCTCGCTGATCTGGAGAGCCTGTTCGAGATCTCCATCCTCTTTCTTTGCCATCGCCACGGCCAAGTTATTCAAGATCGCAGAACTGTGGGGCAAGTGCTCGGCGGCCAGTTTCAAGTGCAGCGTTGCTTTGTCCGCGTCGTCTTTGAGCAGGGCCGCCGTGCCACGAATGAAATTCGCGATTCCAGGTGAAGATCCTTTGACCAAGGCCGCGCGCACTTTGGCCAGTTCTTTGTCGTCGGACTCCAAAGTCTTGAGCACTTGGTCGGCGATCAGGCTCAACACGCGAGGGTTGTTGGGGGCGTACTGCAAAGCGACCTGCAGCATCTTCAGTACTCTCAGTCGCTCTTCCGCGGTTTCATTGGGTTCCGATTCGATCTCATTGATCCAGACCACAATGGTTTCGCCCATCGCCTGTTGCAATCCAGCTTGGTGCTCCTTGGTCTTCATGCGACCAATCGACTCGTTGAGCAAACGAACCGCGTCCGCATATTTTTCGAGGAACAGCAATGCCTGCACGTTGGCCATCGCCAGTTGCGGGTTGGCAGGTTCTTCCGCGAAAAGTTGTTGCACCTTTTCGAGTGTTGTTTCCGCGTAACGAGTCGCAGCGTCATCCTCGCCCGCTTGACGAGAGATCACGGCAGCTTGCAGGCCACGCATCGGTTGCACCGACGCTAGTTGGACCAGGTAAGGAATCGCTTGGTTCTGCCGATTGGTGCGGACCAAGTAATCTGCGTAGGCTTGTTTGATCCCCAAGTCATCCGGTGTTTCTTCACTGAGGAAGCGAAGCAACTGCCCGAACTCCCGCTGCTCAGCGTCCTCAAGATCCGCCCATTTTTTCTGGTCATAAAGTTCCTGCAACAACCACCGAGCCGCACGAGCGTCACGCTGCTGCGCCACCAACCCACGCATCAACGCGTATGCCTCCTCCGTCTCATCCTGCTGCTGCCGAGCAATAGCCAACCGATACAACGTCTCAGCCGATCCATCGCCCTCTTCTATCTGACGCCGAATCAGCAGATCGGCGGTCTTGTAGTCATCACGTTCAAACGCATCAGCCAACTGGTCCCGGATCAACTGATTCCGCCAGGAGACATTTTCACCGGTCGAGACAAACAGCAAGATCGCCAAGGCAATCGTCAGCGCCAAAGCGGGAATCGCGGTTGAAGCTCGCTTCCAAGGTATGGTCCGGAACCAAGCAACGAACCACTGCCCAAACCACTTGAACCACTGCAAAGGATTGAGGTAGCGAATCATGGCAACACCTCCAAATTGGCTTCC
>NZ_JBICHO010000574.1:0-5510 GCF_043100905.1 Rhodopirellula sp. JB055
AGTCCGTTTCCGCCCGAGTTGTGTTGCTGGAAATTGGCGGCAAGCAATATGAATTGCGTCCCTCGGGGAAATTATCCGAGGCGGTGGAACTCGAGACTCCGGAACTCGAAACTCCGGAGCAACCAACTGATTCACCGGAAGGCGACTCGAAGGACACTGAGTCATCCAGCGGGGCTGAGGGAGTTCCCGAAGCGGATGAGTCTAGCGATGGCGAAATGAAGGATGAGACGACGGAGGAGGCTAAGTCTTCCGCTGAGTCGGCTGTCGCGGAAGAGCCTTTGACGGAGACTGAGTCAACAGAAACGTCGTCTGATCAACCGGAAAAAGCCGACTCGCCTGCGTCCTCTTCCCCACAATCGCAAGTGGAGTGACCTCAGTTCGGATTGACAATGCAGGGGCCGAGCGATAGTCTCGGTGCACCACCAGGGAAATCGTTCGCCCGGGCCAAATCGGTCCGGGCTGTTTTTTTATCTTTTCGTCACAAGACTTCTCATCGCCATGAATCCGCAAGACATTTTGCGATACGTCGATTCGCTGCATCGCGATAAAAATATCGACCCCGAGTTGCTGTTCCAGGCGATTGAGTCGGCGCTGCAGAGCGCTGCAAAGAAACAATACGGTGAAGACTCCGACGTGATCGTTTCGATCAGTCGTGACAACGGTGCCATCGCCGCCACGTTGGCGGGCGAGCCTCTCGGTGATGATCAAATCGGCCGGATCGGCGCGCAAACTGCCAAGCAAGTCATCATTCAGAAGGTCCGTGAAGCCGAACGCGACGCCCTGATGCTGGAGTACCGGGATCAAATTGGCGAGATCGTGGGCGGAATGATCGGCCGTGCCGACGGTGGTGTCGCCACCGTCAACTTGGGAAATGTGGAAGCCATTCTTCCACGCAGTGAACAAATTCCTGGCGAAAGCCTGCATGCCAACGAACGGGTTCGCGCGATCGTTTTTGAAGTCCGTCCTTCGGGCGGCAATCGTGTGCGCGTCGTTTTGTCTCGAACCCGTCCGCAGTTCGTTCAGCGTTTGTTTGAGCAGGAGATTCCGGAACTGAGCGACGGCGTGATCGCCATCAAATCCATCTCGCGTGAACCGGGTTACCGCAGCAAGGTGGCCGTCAGCAGCGAAGATCAGCAAATCGACCCGATCAGTGTTTGCGTCGGTTATCGCGGCAGCCGAATCAAAGCGGTTCGCGAAGAATTGGCAGGGGAACACATTGACGTGGTTCGCTATGACAGCGACCCAGAAGTCCTAATTCCCAATGCGTTGCAGCCTGCCGAAGTCGATCAAGTTCTGTTGTGCGATATGATTGGTCGCGCAATTGTTTTGGTTCAGGAAGACCAGCTTTCACTTGCCATTGGTCGTCGTGGACAAAACGTGCGTCTGGCCAGCAAATTGTGCGGTTGGGACATTGAGATCATGACCAATGCCGAACTCGAAGAGCAGATCGAAAGAGCGGTCGGCGGGTTCAGCCAGATTCCAGGCATCACAGAAGAGATCGCCCAAGCGTTGGTGGAGCAGGGGTACCTCTCCTATGACGATTTGTCGGTGATCGAGCCTGACCAGTTCATGGAAATGAGCGGTTTGAGCGAAGCGGATGTCGACCGGATTGTCGAAACGGCAGAAGCAAAAGCCGAAGAGGCCGAACAAGCTGCCGCCGAAGAGCGTCGTGTTCGACGTGACCAGGAGCGAACCGAAAAGAGTGCTCCCGCCCCGGTAGCTGCCGAACCCCCTGCCGAACAGACTCCCGCTGAATCTGCTGCGGAAGCGGACGGAGAATCAGCGGGCAACCAATCCGAAGGTTCTGAGAACGTGGAACAAACTTCGTCCGAAGCCAGTTCTGTCGAGGAATCCCCCGCTGAAGAAGTGGTCGCCGAAGAGACGACTGCCGAACAAGTGGAAGAGTCCAGCGAGGCTGTGACGGAAGAAATGAAGGCCGAATCGAACGATTCCGAGCCGGTCGCCGAGACGGTCGATTCGTCTGAGGCGGAAAGTAACAAGCAGGAAGGTTAGGTGAGCCGTTTTCAAAAACGGCCCGCTTACGCTATCCTAGCGTGGGACCGAAGCAAAGTTGGTCTTTGCAGTCGTCCTTGGGACAATTTGAACGCTATGAAATTCCCCGTTGTTTTCAGCAGGTTTGGTGAAATCTCACCGGCTCGCGGTAGCAACGATGGAGGTCTTTTTATGCGATTTTGATGAACGAAACCACGAAGCCGCAACCGCAAGGAATTGCGAGCGGACTTCCCTATCGAATTTGACAGGATCCCGACCCAGTGCCAGTACGCATTTACGCGCTCGCCAAAGAACTGAATCTCGACAGCAAAGAACTCGTTGATGTGGTGAAAAAAGCCGGCATCACGGGCAAAGGTTCCGCGCTGGCAAGTCTCTCGGATGAAGAGGCCCAGCAAGTGCGAGGTCATCTCGCCGGTTCCGCTGCGAAATCTGAATCGAAACCCAAAGTTGCGCCCCCAACGAAGGATACGCCCACGGCGCCCGTCGCGCCCGTTCGAGATTTGAGCGGAGCGACCGGTCGAAAACCGTCTGCGATCAATGTGGGCCGCTCTTCCAAGCCAGCGGATGCCTCAGAACGTCCAGCGCCTGTCGCACCGGTTCGCGATGGTGGCCGTCCGGTTGGAAAGCCCGGGCCAATCGTCCGCACGCCGAAATTGGCGCCTGCTCCAGAGGCGAAGACCCCTGAGCCACCTGCGGCCGACAACTCGCCGAAGCCGGAAGTTCGGTTGCCAAAAACCGGCGGTGTCGGAACTGGGATGGCGTCGCCAAGTGGACGCGGAATTGGCATGGGAGCAAAATCAGAGGCTCCTTCGTCCAAACCCGCCTCTGCGCCCACTGCAAAACAAAAGTCCAAACCGGATGCTGGGGAACGAAAGGTTCCTGAGCAACCCAAACGTGAAGCCGCGGCTGCCACCCCAGAAGACGAGTCTGCTGGCGGCAAGGTGGGCGGATTGGCCAGCCGAATCGCCGGGCGGATGGGCAACAATTCTTCGGGGCGTGTGGTTCCCAACACTCCCGGTTCGCCACTCGCGCCGGTTCGTCGTGACCCCGTCACCGCTGGCGGTAAAATGCGGTCGCTCGACCGTTCACGAAATCGTCCGGAAGAAGGCGGCAAGCCTGGCGAAGCCGGCAAATCCAAGAAACGCGAACCGCGGATCAAGGTCAATCTGGCTCAATTGCCGAGTGCACCGGCCAAACCCACGGCTCCTGCAGGAAGTTCCGGCCCGGCGGCTCAAAAACCAGATATCAAGCTGACTCGCGACGTCATCGAAGGCCACAAGCAGGGCATGAAAGCGCCGCTTGCTCGCCTTGAACAAGATGAAGCGGACAAAAAACAACGAGGCAAAAAGTCCGGCGAAGGCAGCGGTGGAACGATTGGCCGCGGCAAACGCATCATTGAAGAAGACGAAAAGCCAAAGAAGAAGGGATTGGCCGGTATGGCCAGTGCCCGTGCCGAACGTCAACGTGGCGGCGGAGGTCGACGAATCATCGGTTCCGATGGTGGCGATCGTCAGCATTACCGTCGTTCGCGTCCGAGAATTCGTCGCAAAGGCGTCAATACCGCTGCACCGCGAAAAGACAAGGTCCAGATCGAATTGCCATGTACCGTTCGCAGTTTCTGCGAAGCGTCCGGGTTGAGCGTCGCAGATGTGATGCGAACCCTGATGGGCATGGGAATGATGGTCAACATCAACGCCGACATCGATTTTGAAACGGCTGAATTGCTGGCGACGGAGCATGATCTCGACATCGAACTGAAAGCCGCTGAATCGCTCGAACAAGAGCTGATCACGGAAATTGAAGAGGCAGAAGACGAGCCTGATACCTTGGTCGCTCGTCCGCCTGTGGTGACTTTCCTTGGTCACGTCGATCACGGAAAAACCAGTTTGCTGGACAACTTGGTCGGCATCAACGTTGTCAAAGGCGAAGCCGGCGGGATCACCCAACACATCCGTGCTTACAAAATTGAAAAAGATGGTCGCGCGGTGACCTTTGTGGACACACCAGGTCACGAAGCGTTCACCGAAATGCGTGCTCGTGGTGCGAACGTCACTGACATCGCCGTGTTGGTGGTGGCTGCCGACGACGGGATCATGCCCCAAACCGAAGAAGCAATCAGTCATGCGAAAGCGGCGGAAGTGCCGATCGTTGTTGCGTTGAATAAGATTGACTTGGAAGGCGTTGATCCGAACCGCGTCATGACCCAGCTCACCGAACATCATCTCACCCCAAGTGAATGGGGCGGCGATGTCGAAATCGTTCGCACCAGTGCCACCCAAGGCACAGGGATGGACGAGTTGTTGGAAACCTTGTTGACCATCGCTGAACTGAATGAGTATTCCGCCAACCCCGATCGCTCGGCGTTGGGTGTGTGCTTGGAATCAGAGCAGCAGGGTGATCGTGGTGTGGTCGCGAAACTGGTCGTTCAAAACGGAACGCTCCGTGTAGGCGACATTCTGGTTTGCGGTCCGGCCCACGGTCGTGTGCGAGCCATGCAAGACACTTTGACTGGAAAACAGATCACAGAGGCTGGTCCCAGCACTCCTGTGAGCCTGATGGGATTGGACACGCCGCCCGGTGCGGGTGACCGTTTCCACGTCCTCAAGGACATCTCACAAGCGCGTGAAATTGCTAGTGCTCGTGAAGGAGAATCCAGTCGTCAGAGCTTGTCGGGAATCACCACCAAGGTCAGTTTCGATTCGTTCCAAGAAATGCTCGAAGGTGGCAAACTTGGCGAGTCCGCTGACACGGTCAAGCTGAACTTGATCATCCGCGCTGACGCTCGCGGTTCGCTTGAAGCGATCGATAAAGAACTGAGCAAGTTCGATCACCCCGAAGTCGAAATTCGTGTTCTGCAACGCAGTGTCGGCGGCATCACTTTGGCGGATGCGACGCTTGCAAGTGCTTCGGATGCGGTCATCTTGGGTTTCAACGTGATCCCCGATGACAAAGCTCGAGCACTGGCCGAAGAACGCGGAGTTGAGATCCGTCGCTACGACGTCATCTACAAATTGACCGATGACATCCGTTCGTTGATCGAAGGACGTTTGAAACCAGAAGAACGTGTTGTCGAACTCGGCCGTGCGTTGGTCAAACAAGTCTTTTCGATCAGCCGAGTTGGTACGATCGCAGGCTGCTACGTCGCGCAAGGTTCGATTCAGCGGAACTGCCGCATCCGAGTCAACCGAGACGGACGCACGATCGGCGACTACCAACTCGACACGCTTCGCCGGATCAAAGAAGACGTCAAAGAAGTTCCCCGCGGAATGGAATGCGGTATCCGTCTTCAAGGTTTCAACGACATCAAACAGGACGATGTTTTGGAAGCTTACAAGATCGAAGAAGTCGCTCGAAAACTCGACTGAGTTTTTGTGTTCAAAGCAGGTGGCACATGGCATCGGTGTGCCACTGAGTTCGATCCTGGAACGAATTCAATCCACCGATCGGAGCGGGCGTGATAGCCCGCTCTTTGTTTCTTCTGATGCGATTGCATACTC
>NZ_JBICHO010000575.1:0-3784 GCF_043100905.1 Rhodopirellula sp. JB055
TCTGACAGGACCGCTGGTTCGGTTGAAAAGCCATGTAGCCGGATTCGCCAAGAATTCGGTCGCGTTCCGTCTGGAGAATCTGAATTCTGGCGAATCCAGCTACGCATTGGCTAGCAAGCAGGCCCGGATGGGCCGACACAGCCATTGCCGTGGCCGTCAGGTCCCGGAACAGCTCCCCCCCTGGAACCAAAACCCTGAAGGGGTGACAGAGGACACTCAGCTCTGTCGCCCCTTCAGGGCTTGGTGCATTGTCCAAACAATGCACCGGGGCCTCACGGCCCCGGCAGATCCTCTGCCGGCCCTCCGGGCCTCTGACGAAACGTATCCGGATTCGCCAAGAGACCGGACATGCCGGAACCGAGGCCGCCAAGAATTCGGTCGCGTTCCATCTGGAGCATCTGAATTCTGGCGAATCCAGCTACACACGGCCAGCAAGCAGGCCCGAATGGGCCGACACAGCCATTGCCGGGGCCATCAGGCCCCGGAACAGCACTCCCACCCTCACAACCAAAACCCCGTAGGGGTGACAGAGGACACTCAACTCTGTCGCCCCTTCAGGGCTTGGTGCATTGGCCATTCCATGCACCGGGGCCTCACGGCCCCGGCAGATCCTCTGCCGGCCCTCCGGGCCTCTGATGCAACATAGCCGGATTCGCCAAGATTGCGGACATGACGTAACGGCGACCACCAAGAATTCGGTCGTGTTCCATCTGGAGCATCTGAATTCTGGCGAATCCAGCTACGCATTGGAGAAGGGGCTCTGTCAATGACAGGCAGATCAGGGTTTGATCCAGGTCACTGGCTTGCGGCGGTTGGGATACAGCTCGCGACAGAGGTCACACACGCGTCCGTCACAACCTCTCGCGGTGCAGAATTCACGACCGTAGAAAATGATTTGCAGATGCAGCTTGTTCCAAGATGACTCTGGGAACAAGCTCTTCAAATCGCGTTCGGTCTGCACAACGCTTTTACCGCTGGACAATCCCCATCGCTGGGCCAAGCGATGGATGTGCGTGTCGACCGGAAACGCAGGAAAGCCAAACGCTTGCGACATCACAACACTGGCTGTTTTGTGACCGACACCAGGCAACGCTTCCAGCTCTTCAAATGTGCTGGGCACCTGACCTTCGTGCAGGTCGATCAACATTCCAGACAACTTGGCCAAGGCCTTGGCTTTTTGCTTGGACAATCCAAGCGGCCGGATGATTTCGAGGATTCCCTCTTCACCAAGCTCACGCATTGCGGTCGGAGTTCCCGCGACCGAGAACAATTCTGGCGTGATCTCGTTCACCTTTTTGTCGGTGCACTGAGCGCTCAGCAAAACGGCCACCAACAACGTGAATTCGTCGGTGTGGTCCAGAGGAATCGGCGGGTCAGAGTAGAGCGCGTTGAGACGCTCCATGACGATGGCGGCACGTTCTTTTTTCAACATCGCCACACTATACCGAATCGCCTGGGAATACCCAGTGATCAGATTTGGTAGTTCACTTCGGGACGCAATTCATCGGCGGGTTCGTCGGATCCGCGGACTTTTAGCTGCGGCTTTTCGAGCACCACCGTCGTGCCCGGCGATACACTGCGAGTGATCCAAACGCTGGACCCAATCACCGATTCACGACCGATCACCGTGCGACCGCCGAGGATCGTGGCGTTGGCATACACCACCACATCGTCTTCGATCGTTGGATGACGCTTTTGGCCACGGATCAACTGCCCATCGGCATCCGTTGGGAAGCTCAACGCGCCCAACGTCACACCTTGATACAGTTTGACGTGCTTTCCGATGTGGCATGTTTCACCGATCACCACACCGGTTCCGTGATCGATGAAGAAGTACTCACCGATCGTTGCACCAGGGTGAATGTCGATGCCCGTTTCTTTGTGCGCCCATTCCGTCATCATTCGCGGAATGAAAGGCACATTGAGCTGCACCAGTTCATGAGCGATTCGGTAGACCGTGATTGCTTCGAAACCGGGATAGCAAAAGACGACTTCATCGGTTGTCTGGCAAGCCGGATCGCCGTCGTGCGCGGCTTGGACATCCGTGGCGAGCACGTGACGAAGCTTGACGATGCGTTTGAGCAACTCGATCGCCATGGCTTGGCCTTTGGCTTCGAAGTCGATGTCGGTCTCGCAATCCTTGTGATTCTGCAGCACCCGGTGCTCGTGCCGAAGGGCTCGAGCGATCTGGGTCGTCAGTTGATCATGCAAGGAATCGATCAAGCCGCCAACGTGATAGCGGATGTTGCCTGCATGCAAATTCGTGTGCCGCTTGTATCCTGGATACAAGATGTCCTTGAGATCCAAAAGGATGTCAACCACCGCGGTGTAGCTAGGCAGTGGGCAGTGCCCCAGATGATTGATGGAATCATCGGAGGTGTACGTGCCGACGATTTGCTCGGTCAGCTCTGGTAACTGCTCTTTCAGCCGAAAATCGGATGCCACGCCTAAACTCCCTCGGGCGACTTCGGAACACTCTTCACCGACGGAACGGAATCAAGTGGCTCAGGCGCAAACGCCTGAGCATGCTCGATTTCGTTTCCCAACGCTCATCGTTCGATCAGGGACCGATGCTGGGCGGGTTGTCCAACAAGAAGTCACGAGGACCGCGGTGCGTGTAATATGGGTACGCCACTTGTGCGGACGGCGCACCTGGTGTGAATGGCTGGCCCTGCATTTGAGCCGCCGCGCCGTGACCCAACAATCCTGGGTTCAGGTGCGAACTGTAGTCCAAACCGCCTTGTTGCCAACCAAGTGGACCGGCTTCGCAGCCCGTCCGGCAACCGGTTTTGCAACCCAACAAACGACCGCGATGCTTGCCCAACAGTCCGCCGTTGCCGACACGACCGCACGAGCCATCGCTGCATGCACCATTTCCACAAGACGAATTGCCACATCCGCAATCGCTTGAAGCCGTGCCACAATTGCCAGTGGAGCATCCGCCACGTGTGTTGTGGTGAAGGCATCCGGTGCTGATCATCAGCATTCCGGCCATCGATCCGAGTAAGAGCCAACGATTCATTCCGAACCCTTCCATCCAATATGAATTGGGTGCCGAGCTCAAATGGCTCGACACGTGATACGAGTCTTTCTTTCACCCTTCGTTTCGGCCGTTGGCACCGATCCGATGCACACAATCGCACCAACCGCGCCAGAAGTCGGAACGGGTTGGCGGCAAGGTTTACCTAAACTAACAATTGGGGCTTCCTCCGTATTTTCTGACAGAGCCATCCCTGGCAAGGTTCGCCGACCTAGATACCAAGCCCACCGCCAACGCCCCGGTTTAGGCGATTTCCAACTCGAATCAGCGTGCAAAAATCTCTGGTCCGCGTTAGGCTGTGAGGTCCGGAGCCCGATTGAAGCTTTCATTTTACCCCTGACCGACGCATCCTCCGGACGCGAACAAGCTCCAGCAGGCGAGGACAATGAAGACCAAGGCGCCCGACGCACCGCCAACCGAATCTTCCGGCAATGAATTGGTTTTGAACCACTTCGCGTCGATTCAAGCGTTTGGAACGGATCTCGCTGAAGAACGCCCTGGCCAAGTGCTGAACTGGTTCCGGCAACTGGTCACGCTGCTCGGCATCACAGCGTTTCATGGTTCGCTCAGTTTCATTGCCTGCTTGTGCGTTCTGCTGACCGTCCGGTTCGTGTTTTTCACCCAGCAAGTCGACGTGATCGGAATCCTTTGTTTCATTGCGGCCATCACAGTCGGCGGTCTCATCGGTGTCCTGCAGCTAACGATTGTCTCGCGCTACGAAGAGTACCCGTTCCACTTGCTCTT
>NZ_JBICHO010000576.1:0-32062 GCF_043100905.1 Rhodopirellula sp. JB055
ACCGGAAAACCCAAGGGCATCTTGCACACCACGGCGGGTTACAACTTGTGGGCCAAGCGGACTTTTCAGTGGGTGTTCGACCACCGCGAAGACGACGTGTATTGGTGCACGGCGGATTGCGGATGGATCACCGGTCACAGTTACATCGTGTACGGGCCGTTGTCGGCTGGGGCGACGTGTTTGATGTACGAAGGGGCGCCGAACTTCCCCGCGGAAGATCGGTTCTGGGACATCGTTGAGCGTCACAAAGTCAACATTCTTTACACCGCGCCAACCGCTGTTCGAGCCTTCATCAAGTGGGGCGACGAACATGTCGACAAGCACGATTTGTCGAGTTTGCGATTGTTGGGCAGCGTCGGCGAAGGCATCAACCCAGAAGCCTGGATGTGGTACCACAAGAAGATCGGCGGTGAGAAATGTCCGATCGTCGACACGTGGTGGCAGACCGAAACGGGCGGCATCATGATGAGCCCGTTGCCGGGAATCACGCCAACGAAACCAGGATCTTGCACGCGGCCGTTGCCAGGCGTTGTGCCGAGCATCGTCGATGAACTCGGCAATTCAGTGGACAGCGAGCATGGGGGGAAGCTTTGCATCTCGCAACCGTGGCCCGGAATGTTGCGTGGGATCTACGGCGACGAAGAGCGATTCGTGGAGCAGTATTGGTCCGATGTTCCGAACAAGTACCTGACCGGCGACACCGCTCGCTGCGACACCGATGGGTACTACTGGATCATGGGACGGATCGATGACGTGATCAATGTGTCCGGGCACCGGTTGAGCACGATTGAGGTGGAATCCGCCTTGGTTTCTCACCCCGATGTTTGCGAAGCCGCCGTGGTGGGACGTCCGGATGATTGCAAAGGGCAAGCCATCGCGGCATTTGTCACCTCCAACGAGCGTCGGCATGACGATGAGTTCCGGAAGGAGCTGAAATTGCACGTGCGAAAGGAAATCGGTGCGTTGGCCCAGCCCGACGACATTCGCTTCACCGCCGCACTGCCCAAGACTCGCAGCGGCAAAATCATGCGGCGTTTGCTGCGAGATGTCGCCGCGGGACGCGAATTGGTGGGGGACACATCGACGCTGGAAGACCTTTCCTCGCTCGCGAAATTGCAAGAGGAAGACTAGAGTGGTGGGGCCCTGACCCCGCTTCTTCGATTCCACGAGATCGGTTCCTGAGCGAACCGATGCATGCTCCATGCCAGGTGATCCGTTTCCCTCTGACACGCCGAAGTCGTTTGGCAGGTCCGTGGACGGATGGCCGGCCAGCGAAAACGGCGCTCCCCGAATCGCCGGAGGTGCCAAAACGCTCGCGTCCGGCGTTTTCGCAGCCAATTCCGATCTGCTGAACGGCCCCGAATCAGAACACCCGCTGTACTCACGGCAGAAAGTGCCCTGGTTCACTCGTCGCCGCGTCGCGACGGGAGTTTCCCTGTTGGTGGTTCTGTTGGCCGCGTGCATGGCCGGTGCGATCTTGGCATCTGCCATTCAGCGTGCCACCGAGAATTTGGTGGCTCACACGTTGCAGTCCGTTTTGGCGGCGAACGTGCACTCGCTGGAGATGATGTTTTCTGATTTGCAGAGCGAGTCGGAACGTTACGCCAATGACGAACGGGTCCGGCGACTCAGTTTGCAGTTGCTGCGTGGTGACGATCCGCTGTCCCCGGAAGAACGTGAATCCATCCAGCGTGATTTGGCAGAAGCCATTCCGCCATTGATCGGAACGGTTCACTGGGTGCTGATGGATCGTGGCGGAATGATCCAGGCCAGCAGTCGTGATGTGATGATCGGGGAGCACATTGAATTCTCCAAAGTCAATCAAGAGCGGTTGATCGGAGGCAAACCGACATTGGCCAAACCTCAGCGGTTGGGTGGCGGAGAGGATCAAACCGCGATCATGATTGCGATGTCCCCGTTGATGGACCGCAACCAGTGTTTTGGCGCGATCGGGTGGGTGATGGATGCGAATGATCGCTTCAGTCACCTGTTGCAGATCACCCGTTCCGGTGAGACCGACGAATCCTATGCGATCGACGGCCAAGGCCGGATGTTGTCGACCAGTCGCTTTGAAATGCCGTTGGCTGAGAAAGGGTTTCCCAGACGCAGCGTGCTGAATTATCAGGTGCGTGATCCTGGGGCGGATATTCTGGCTGGCCAGGCTGTCTCACCGACGGACCAAAAGTTGCCGTTGACCCGCATGGCCGATCAAGCCACCCGGCGTGCCGACGGAATGGATTTAGAGGGGTATCGAAACTACCGCGGTGCATTGGTGGTGGGGGCTTGGAAATGGTTGCCCGAGTTTGATTTGGCCATTGCCACCGAAATCGATGTGGCCGAGGCGTATCAACCGGTGACCATTCTGCGCCGAGTGCTGATTGCGACTTTGGCGGGTGTGGTCACCTTCGTCGGAATCGCGTTGTGTTTGATCGCCTATTCGCGACACCGAGCGATTCGCAAACAGCGGCAACTGGAAGAGGACGGGGACGGTCGCCAGATCGGTCAGTACCGGATCTTGGAACTGTTGGGTGTCGGCGGGATGGGTACGGTTTATCGCGGACGCCACGAATACCTACGTCGCGATGTCGCGATCAAAGTGTTGGAGGGCGAGCGGTTGTCCGCTCAGTCGGTGGCTCGTTTTCACCGTGAAGTCCAACTGACCTCGACCCTGCGTCATCCCAACACGATCGCGATCTATGACTTCGGCCAGTGCAGTGCCGCGACGGGAGAATCGCAGGTCGGCAAGACTGCCATCCAAAACGATCGCGATCCGGATCCTGATGGAACGTTCTACTACGTGATGGAGTACATCGATGGCGTTTCGCTTCAGCAACTGATCGATTACTACGGGCCTCAATCGCCCGAGCGAACCGTGCACTTTCTGTTGCAAATTTGTGGCTCGATCGCGGAGGCTCACGCGACGGGTTTGATTCACCGCGACATCAAACCGGCCAACATTTTGGTCAGTGCCAACGGTGGGCTGTGGGATCACATCAAAGTGTTGGACTTTGGGTTGGTCAAGGACATCGGCGGCGATTCGAGTTTGACGTTGCAAGAAGGCGTGACGCGCGCTGACGCGATGACGGGCACGCCGCTGTACATGGCACCCGAAACGATTCGCGATCCGGCCGCTGCGTCGCCTCGCGGGGACATCTACTCGATCGGTTCGGTGGGCTACGCGTTGTTGACCGGACGCCCGATTTTTGAGGGGGACTCGGTGATCGATTTGTGTCTAAAACAGCTCGAACAGGTGCCGCTGCGACCAGAGAATCGACTGAATCGCGAATTGCCAAGTGATCTGCAAGACATCTTGATGCGATGCTTGGACCGTTCCCCATCCAAGCGATTCAAGTCGGTGGCGGATTGCACGGCAGCTTTGGAATCGCTTCCCGAGGCCGGTCGTTGGACTCAGGCCAAGTCAGCGGATTGGTGGGCCAACGAGTTTGACCAGGCCGCGCGAACGCAGCCGGGGCAGACCAAGAATCCGACGTTGGATGACACCGCTTTGACCCGTTGAACGAGTCGGAAGGGACGCAACCAGCAGGCTCACGCGGCGCGGCGTGTCGCTCGCAGCGTCGTGGAGTTGGACGCGGTTGCTTGCCATTTGCCGTTGGATTGACGCAGGATTTGAGTGTCCGCGTAGGAGACCTTGCTGAGCACGGTTTCGAGTTCGGCCAACGTTTCAGCATCCAACGAAGGATCGAGGATGATCGCGTCCATCATGCCCAAGCGATGCAGAACCGTCACCACCCCGCGAGCGGATGGTTCTGGGATGATGGAGGGACGAATCGGCAGTCCAGTCAATTGGCCGTGAAAGTCACGAAGTTTGACGGTTCCGCCGACCATTTCGAACTGGTCGATCACCGCATACTTGAGAGCTGGGTTGGCTTCGGCCAAGGCATTCACCACGGCGGGTGTGCGCGAACCATCGCCGACGCCGATTTCCAAAACGCTGACGGGCTGAAGCTTCGTCAGCGTTTTCACCAACCCATCGTGCTCGCCACGCGACAGCATCGACAGCACGCCTCGAGAGGAGCCGGCTGGTTTGGTTTTCGCGTCCTTGGCTTTGGCGGCGGGCGCCGGTGTTTGAGCAGCCACCGGTGCCGCAGGCGTTTTGGCAGCTACATTCGCCTTGGCGGCGGGTTTGCTCGCTGGTTTTTGACGTGCTGCCGGTTTCGGGGCAGTCGTTTCCGGCGAGGTGACCGCAGGGGACGTCTCGGAAGTCACCTTCGGTTGAGAGGTGACTCCACGCAGAGAATTCCAGAGCTTCTTCAGAGGCATTGCCTGAGATCCTTCTTAGCTGGCCCGTCTGGCGACGTGCATTGGCGGTGACCGATCCATCCAATGGTTCCCATCGGAATAAATCCCACCGAAATTCATCGCCAGGAATGAGGGTCTGGTTAGGCAAGATCGGAAAGGACCGCCGGGGACGATTTCAGGGGCTCGCCGACGGATTGGGCTCACCCTGGGCTGATGAACATGTTGGCAGGGTGGTGAGTTCGCGAACCGAATGCGACTCATTGAAAGAGTGAAATGGACCATTGGAAAATGCAAGTTGATACGATTTCATCTCGATCGGCCCAGGCTCATCCCATCCAGGCCGCTCGGTAGCTGAGACCGAGATTGAGGATCCGCTGGATCAGCGATTCATAGGGGATGCCTGCTGCGGCGGCGGACTCAGCGAAGTCTTCGCCGTATTCGATGTTGGGGTTGGCATTGGCTTCGATCACGTGGACGTCGCCGGATGCCGTCATCCGCAGGTCCATCCGTGCGTAGCCGCTCATGTGGAGTGCTCGGTAGACTCGTTTGCAGAGTTTGGCGATGTGTTTCTGTTGAACATCCGTCAAACCTTCTGCTGCGTGACAGGTGATGTCGTGTTTTTCTTGGTATTTGCGGTCCCATTTCACGCGGCTGGTCGCGATCCGGGCGGACTCGTCGGGCATTTTGCCAAAGTCCATTTCCCACGCTGGGAAGGTGACCAAGCGGGTGTTGCCCATCACGCCGACATACAGTTCACGCCCTTCGATGTACTGTTCCACGATCACGTCGCCGCCAGTTTTCTCGTGTAAGAAGGCGACTCGTTCGGCCAGGGCTTCATCGTTGTGAACAATCGAGGCTTGGGCGATTCCGAACGAGGCGTCTTCGATGGTGGACTTCACGAACAGCGGGAATTCCAGCTTTTTCGGGCGCCGGACAGCTCGGCCGTTGGGAAACACCGCGAATCGAGGTGTGGGGATGCGGTGATACATCAGCAGTTTTTTGGACAACGCTTTGTCTTTGCTGAGCATCAATCCTCGCGGGTTGCAGCCGCTGTAGGGTTGCTGCATCAATTCCAAGTAGCTGATCACCGCGAAATCGTAGGTCACCACGCCGTAGAATTCTTCCAACAACATGTAAGTGATGTCGGGTTGGAACGACTGCAGCGCAGCCCGAATGGGAGCCAAGTCGTCAAAGATTCCCAGTGGCAGGACCTCGTGACCGAGTCCGCGAAGTGTTTCGCAGACATCGTACTCGGCCTTCCACGGATCCGATTCTTGGTCGGTGAAACCTTCCAAGGAGTCCGGCGGGACGTTGCCCTCGCGGACCAGCACCAACACACGCAGCTTGCTCATGGCAGGTCTCCTGCCGTGCAGGAATCCAGGCTGATGCGGTTGGGGAGTCCGGGAGATTGGAGGCTGGATTGGCTCGCTTTAAACCGCTGCACGGTGGCCTCCTTCGTGGAGAAAGTTGGTCGTGCGGACGGCGACCAGGATCATGGCATCGCGTTTGGCTTCTTCGGGCGATGTCCCCAGACGCAGTTGCAGTTCTCGGCAGCGTTCGATCATTTCCTGAATGACTTGGTCGATCGTGTAGGCGTATTCGCCGGTCCATTTCGCGACCGAGCCACGCAGTTCCGTACGAATGCGACTGAGGAAAGCAGCCGCGGTGACATTGCGGCGGTGAGCGTCGTCGGAAGAAAACAATCGACGCAAATCATTGTCGTAGACGCTGGGGAGATCCAATCCGTAGTGCTGGCGTTTGCGTTCGTAGTGCGTTCGCAAGGTCTTGCGAAGGCGGCTGATTGGGTCCAAGGTCGCTCGGCATTGCACCGGCGGCTTTTTGCCTTGAAGCGACGTCATGAGTTCGTTCACCATCTTCAACTTCTCAATCGCTGGCCAATCTTTGTAGCGAGTTCGCCAGCGTGAACCGGGACGCAACCAAACCGCAAATGTCTCGGCAAAGTCCTCCAGCGGGTGGACTTGAGCGTACCACATGTCGAGATGCAAAACGTAATCGCGGCTCGACGGTTTGGGCTGATAGTATTCTGGGTAAGGCAGCGAGGTTTTGCCGAATGTGTTGCGGTAAACGGCTTTGCGTCGCAACCGGAATGCGGTGTCGATCGCATGCCCGGCTTCGTGCCGCAAAATCTTCATGCACCATTCGTGGGTGCCACCTTCGACCTCCAGCAACTGCTTTCGTTCCAGTCGCATCAGCCGGGGATGCGCCAAGTAAAACGGAATGGCGATCCCAGGGATTTCATCGGGTGAGAACCAATCCTCACTTAACCAACAGTGGGGAGTGAATCGGAGATCGCGGTCGGCAAGCTCGGCGTTGAGCTGCTCGATGCGTTTCTTCAACGGCGAATTCGCGATCGTGACACCGAGGTCACAGATCCGCATATCGAGCAATTGCTCGTCGGAAAGAGAATCGAGATCCGGTTTGCGTTTCGCCATCAATCCGTGGTGCTAAGCGGGTAGGCAGGAGTGACTGGGTAGAACCTCACGTAGGCGAGTCTCTCTGAGACTCGTAAATAACGGCGTCTCGGAGAGACGCCGCTACGTGATCAAGCCCAATGACTCCCGCTCACGTGCTTAGGAATCGAATCCGTCGCGGGAGTGGCCATTGGGAAACACTTCGTTGAGACGTTTTCCGGATGACATTCAATTGGTCGTCGCTCAGTGTATTTGCGTTCTCGTCAGATGCGAGTTGAAAGACGACTGAAAAAGAAGTCATGAAACACGGGCGTGCAACTTTGTCAGTTGCCTGGGCTCGTTCCCTTCCAACCTCTACTTCGTTCTTCCGGGTACAGACGTTTGCCGTTGCGTCGAGCATGACTCCGCGGACTGGGATCCCAATTTTTCGCATCGCCTTCGGCGGTGATCAACGCGATGTCGTCCATCGAAATATCGTGCAGAGCGGCCAACTGACGCATCGAATTGTCGTGGATGGCTTGCTGGCTTTTCTCCATTGTCGAACGCACTGGATTGCCGTCGGGAACCAGCAGCGGAGTCTCGATTGTGGTCCGGGCGGAGTCGCGAATTTGGTCGTAGATCGCTCGGCGTTTGCTTTCGGGAACGTTTGCGATCGGGAGCGCCGCGAGTTCCTCTTCGCTGAGCACGACCAGGACCGGTTGATCGTTATCTGTGGCTGCCACGTCGGATGCCAGAGACCCGCCCGTTTCGGATGACGCGGAAGAATCAGATCCGCCCACGAACATGACCGCCAGCACCCCGACCATCGCGAAAACCAGGACTCCTCCCAAGACTCCCGCGAGCAATGGGATGTTGAGGTCACCGGCCGGCGAAGAAGCTTTTTTCTTCGGCGGTTTCGCTGACGCGGCCTGAGGTTCCGCTGCGACTTGAGCGGATTCGACACTGAAAACATGGCCGCACGATGGGCACCGAGCGGTCACCACCGACGCGGGAACACTGGCGGTCGTTTTGCACTGCGGGCAGCGGACGGAACGATGGCTCATGGGCGAGTCGGACTGTTGTTTAGCGGGATAAAAAGAGGCGGGGCCGGTTGCGTGTCCGCTTACCGAGTGGGCAGCAGCGAAGCGGACAGAGAACCAACCATCGGCAGCATTTGCTCAAAGCGTTGTTGGATCGAATCCGCTCGCCGACCGGTCAACCCATGCGAATCAATGTGACCAATCTCGTCAGAAAGCGATTCCCAGACCTCCGCAAGCTCCGCCGCGGTGCGTTGCAATCGATCCAGTGGCTGGCGTCGGTCCAAGTCCTCATGCAACTTTTTCGCGAGTTCGTACAACCGGTCGGTTCCGCGAAGAACATCGCGTTCGTACGAATCGGGTGTCAAGTAACGGGCATAGCGTTTCAGATCGGCTCGGAAGTATTCGGCGGAGCCTTCCAATGAAGCGGCGTCGGACATCAACATTTGGCGTGTTCGAGCCGACAGCTCACCTTGGTTGGAGCCCCCACCTGGGAATCCGCTCCCGGGATAACCTGTGCCAGGATAGATGGGGCCAGGGTAGATCGGGCCGGGGTATCCGGGGGACGGGTAGCCAGGAGGCGGCAAGGGCGTTGGCCGTGGTGGCGGCGGCATCCATAGCAGCGCATAGGTTTGGTCGCCGCACTGGGCGATGCGAGCAAGACGCCGGTCCAGAACCGGATCGCGAAGCATGGCCAACTCACTCGCGTAGTCTTGCCAACGAGCCACGAAATCGGTGAAGCGGCTGACAATTTCGTCGTACTGCACGGCCTCGGCACGGTCAGCTTCTTCCAGGATGGCCTCGCGAAGCAATCGGCCGCGGTGCACCAAGTCGTGGGCTTGGTCCGAAGGCACCCGGGCGGTTTCAACATCATCGAGCAACGCTTGCATGTACGTCGCGGCGATGATCATTTGATCGTGCAAGCCATGGCGATCGAATTGGGGAGCAATTCCCATCTGGCGAGAGAGCTTGCGGCCGGTTTGATCACAACTGGCGACGATCGCTCGCAGTTGATCCGAACGATTTGGCAAGGATCGGACTTGAAAAGAAAGCTCTCGCCAACGTTGGTCCAAACTGCGATAGGGATCGCGGAGTGGCGAAAGCGAGTGGACCCCGTCGCATTGATGAAGCACCGTGCGCGTGAGGGCTTGAACCTGATAGGTCTCGGGCAACAAGGCTCGGACGGCCGCGTCACGTCGCGACAAGCTTTGCAAGGCGTCTTTGAGAGCCGCCAATTCGCGATCCATTTGGATCAAGTGCTCGGCAAATTGACGAACCTCTCGGGAGTTCGTGCGAATGGTCCGGGGACCGTCATGACGGTGGTCATCGCGAGGACGATCCGGTGGCGGACGGTTCCCAGGTTTGGCTGGACCAAGTGGACCCGCAGGGAAATCACCGGGGCGAGGTGCCGGACGTGAGGCGGAAGGTCGGTCGCCTCGATTGGTTTCGCGTTTCGACATCTCCTCTTGCAACTTCTTCTCGGCGATCGATCGAAAGAGGCTTTCCAGGAACGATCCGTTTTGTGCGGATGCCGATGGTGCACCAAGCAAACTGAAAAGGAATGTCGTGATCAACATCGCCAGGATGCGACCTTGCGGACGGCCGCAGGCGAAGTGGCCGCGATTCCTACTTGGGTTCGTGCCATTCACAGCGTCACCGCCATGAATCGAACCATTTGAAAGAGAAGAGATCATGAGGGGGCGGCCTGAGTTCAGGTCATGGAGAGGCTGGGGCGAGGCTGGGGCGAGGCAAACGCGTTGCCTGCCGAGCAATTGAATCGACTGTTCTTATCGTAACACTTTGCCAACACGGTGCTGCCGACCGGTTCGGTATTGCTGCCAAGACCGGGGCAGTCAACTGAAAGCAGGTGGAATCTTTCTACCTGGTGGGGTTTTAGGCTCAGTGGGCAGGGGGTGAATGCCGTTGGCACGAGCATATGAATCGCTCTGCAACCAAAAACAACGATCGCGGATGGCGGTGGCCCTTGGGTCGCTCGGCGAATGGTCCATTGACCGAGCGGCGAGTCGCATTGCGAATTGAAGACGATCGTTTGATGCTGGTCATTGCCAGTCATTCAGCAGAAGCGATTCAATTGAACGAACCCGCCGACGAAATGCTGGTCGATCAGATTCGTTGTTCCGATTCCAAGGGTTGGATCAACAGTGGTCGATGGATTGAGATGGCCGAGGCGATCTCTGAACTGAAACAGCGCCATCAAATTGGTAATGATCCAATTGCGATCTCGCTCAGCGGTGACTTCTGCGTCACCCGCATTTCTGTGGGAACGGTTGAGGACGTCGATCGCGATCTTTCTGCGTTGGCGGGGCGGATTCCTCGGTACCTGCAGTTGGGCCCGGGCGGCAAAGCCACGGGACACATGCGAGAAACGATCGGCCCGGGGATGGAACATGCACTGACAGCGGTCGGCAACCGCGTGCGTCTTCAGAACTTGTACGAAGTGTTCCGGATGTGCGATGTCGAGATCGCTTGGTTGGAACCTTCCCTGGTCAGCTTGGCTCGGTTGACCGGATGGTTGGGACTGGATCGCCACGCACCTGTGTTGATTGCCGATTCGTTCGGTCAGTCCTGGGAGGTTGGGATCTCATACGAGGGTCGATTGCTGTTGGATTATCGGCCTGCTGCGGCGAGAGACGGCAAAGAGTTCGCGGACGTGATCGATCATCACCTCGAACGCTTGCAGCGATTTTGTCAGCGTCACCGCGGGATGTCGGATCACCAACTCGATCAGCTCTTCGTTGGAGGTGGTGTCGACAAAGTGAATCCCGTTGTTCGGCACTTTGCGAACAATTCCAAGCTTTCCGTGTCTGCCATCGATTTGCAATCCGCGGCCTGGAAGATTGACCGGCATCGGAATCACTCGGCGGATGACAGCGAAGCGACTTCTTGCGACGTTCCATTGGCGGCCAGTGACACCGTTGCGGTGATGGCAGCGGTGTTGCCATTGATCGTCAACCACGAGATGCCCAAACCTGATTTGCTGCAAGAGATTCGTCGCGATCGGGGACAATCGCTTGTGCGAAAGATGACGGTCACCTATTGGCCGGTCGCGGCGGCGGTTTGCATATTGATGCTTGGTTTTGCGGTGGTGGCCAACGAACGGTCTCGCGCGGAACGTCAACGTCAGAAACGCGAATTTGTTGAGACGCAAATGCGGCAAACTCAAGTGCGGATGGCGAGCGTGCATGAGATGCGCGAGGTTGTCACGCACTTGCAAACGATCGAATCCAAAGCGTTTGCGCCGGGTGTTCACCAATTGGTCACGCAACTGGCTCAGTGCTTGCCCGCTCAAACCCGGTTGCGATCGATGGTGTTGGATTCGGAACGGCAAATTCACTTGGAAGGCTGGACCGCACAGGAAAACGACATTTACGACGTGATCAGTTATGTCCGTCGTGTGCCGGGAATCAACCAAGTCGCTCTGTTGGGGACCAACGCGAGCGCCGATGACGACGGTTTGATCTTTCAGATTCGGTTGGGAATGGGGATCGATCGCACGCCAGGACAGCATCGTGAGGGGGCGTCCCATGAATAAACCGAATGACCGGCTAATCCGGGGGATCGTCGCGGCAGGAAGTTTCGTTGCGTTGATAGTGATCGGAAAGCCACTGGTCGATGAGTACAGAGAGCTACGTGAAGGTCAGCGTGAACTGTCAAAACTGGAAGAAGAATTTGACACGCAGCGATCGCGTGACGTGCGGTTGCAACGAATCGAAACGACACTGGAAGAAGAACGCCAGCAATTGCAGGAACGTTCGACCACGCCGGACAAGATTCAACAGGTTCGTGACACGGTGATCAGCATTGTTCGCCAAAGCAACGCGACCTTGCGGAGTTTGGAAATTGAAGATGGGCAGCGACGTCGCTGGGCGATTCAAGGAGATGACCCGCACAATCGACGACTGCCTGAGATGGACATGGAATCCGACTTTGAGTTGCATTCGCACTCGTTGACCTTGGTCGCGGATGGCTCGTTGGATGCAGTGATGGAAGTGACGGAAAGTATCAATCGCCAGCGGTGGTTGATGACGGTCGAGAGTTTGGGGTTGGAACCCACTGATTCCAATAACAAATGGATTGGTTTGGAATTGCGGATCACGTTGTATGGACTGCAGCGGACCGTGTTGGACGAAGACGAACTGGTCGCAGGAAGCAGCTTGTTGCGACGGAAGTGAGACGGCGTCACGTCGGCTCACACCCTTTTCACCATTAGGAATCAACGCATGGCCAAGGAAGGCTCCGCGTCAGAATTTGAACCTGTCATTTCCGCTCCGAGCGATTCGCTCGTGAGTCGAATGACGTCGCGCCGTGCGAAACATCGACGGGCACGCGCGGCAAGGATTCAATCTGCCTCGCTCACCTTGGGCATGTCTTTGCTGACGCTTGCGATGACGTGGAACGGTTCGCTTTCGTTGGCTGGCGAAACGGAAACCAACCCGGTTGAGGACTCTGTGGCGGACTCAGCGACAATGAGTCTTGGTGGCGGTCCTGTCTCGGGGCCTCCTTTGTCGATCAATGAGGTTTTGTCGCAGCGAGGCAGCATCACGTTCCGCAAGACACCGCTGCAAGAAGTGGTGTTTTTGCTGTCTGATCTTTGGAACATCAACATCGTTGCTGGTGAGAAGGTGACTGGCAATGTTTCAGGGGTCTTCAAGGACGCTCCGTTGCGAGATGTGCTTTCCGCGATCTTGACCTCCTCCGGCTACGGCTACATTGCGGCCGGAAATAGTTTGGTTGTGTTGCCTCTGGATGAAGTCGGAACAGGAAGCCCTGAGTTCGAATCGCGAACATTGCGATTTCAGACCACGGATGAAAACGAGATGAACGCCACGATCTCGGCGGCGCAGTTGTTGTTGTCTGAACGCGGTCGAATTCAAGCGGTTGGCCGCGGGGCGATGTTGGTGGTCGACAACAAAGCCAACATCGATCGAGTGCAGGAGATGTTGATTGCGATGTCGCCCCATGCACAATCGACGCATGGCGAAGCGGGAGATCGATCAAAGGACTCGTCCGATGCTCGTGCAAACATGGGTTCACCGAGTGTCTATGACCGGATGGCGACGGAGTTGATCTATCTGACGCCTCAGTACACCGAAGCATCTGAAATGCGAGAAGCACTTCAGGAAGCGCTCGGCGAAGGCACGATCGTGGCGGTTTATGAAGAAGAGAACCGGATCATGATCAAGGGCAATCGCTCACAGTTGGACCTGGCTTCGCAAGCCTTCAAGCAACTCGACGTGCCGCGGGCACAAGTTCGAATCACTGCGTTGATCTATGACGTCAGCTTGGAAGAACTCGAAGAATTGGGAGTGAATTGGGGACGCGATTTTCGTTTGAACACGACCGATGAATCGGCCCTCGCTGACTTCGCGGGCAACGTGGAACAAGCGGTGACATTTGGGACGCTGGGTTCAGGAGGTGCCACCACGATGGGCATCCGGACCTTGACTAACAACTTCGACACCAGCTTTCTGCTCAGTGCGCTCGACAGCAGTGCGGAAGCAAAGCTTTTGGCGGACCCCTCCATCACCGCTGTGGATCGTCGCGAGGCGTCAATCAAGATCGTTCAGCAGATTCCGATTGTGGCAGCCAACGCGGCGGAGGGAAGCAACGTCGTCTATGCTCAAGTCGAATTCAAAGACGCGGGGATCATCTTGAAAGTGACGCCGCGGATCAGCAACGACAACACGATTGAGTTGAAAGTTCAACCTGAATACAGCGTTCAAGTCGGCGAAGTGGAAAGCAATCCTGTGATCGACAGTCGCACCGCTGAGACCACCGTTCGAGTTGCCAACGGTCATATGTTCACTCTGGGTGGTCTGCGGCAAAAACGAATCATCGAAGACGTCAGCGGGGTGCCTTACCTGAAAGATCTCAAGTACATCGGCAAACTGTTTCGCAGTCACGACACACAGGTGCGTGAAAGCGAATTGATCGTGTTCCTAAAGCCCGAGATCATTTCGCCCTACGACTTGGGGAATCAACGATCTCGCCAAGCCCAATGCGTCGCGAACCGTCAGTTGGAATCAATCCCGTACGCAACGGTTTGCCCACAAACGCCCTATTGCCGTGATTTGAATTGCCCCAATCACCACCCAAGACCTCGTGTCAACGGTGGCACGAGTGATCTGCAAATGCTGGGTGGCGAAGGGATTGTTCCGATGGAGTTGGCGTATCCCGGTTTGGTCCACCCGGCACCGGTGGTGCCTGGGCAAATGATGCCTCTGTACGAATTCGATTCTGCACCGTCCGAACTGACGCCATCAGGGTCAGCAACATCCGGCGTGCCAACGTCGGATCCAGGTCTGTTTTATTCCGATGGCATGATGATGGAAGAATCGAAGGTCAATCAACCACTGCGGGCCGACGAGTTTTCGTCTTCCGGTCTGGAGACTCATCCGGTGTACCCACCCGTTCACATTCACCCGATGGGGCAACCGTGATGGCGGAGCAAGGTGAGGCTGGACTGTCAAAATCCCAGCGAATTCGAACCCACAAGAAAACCATGTCGGCAACGTCAATTCAAACGCGTTCCAATCGAATCAAATGGGCAATCGCGTTCGCTTTGCTGTTCGTGAAAATTGTGGTGTTGCCGGGGTGTGGTGTCGACTCGGAATCGATCAACACGATTCGGCGGGTCGCGTTGCAGGACCAACAGACTCAATCCGATCTTGGGATTCGTGGAGAAGGTCGGAAGTCATCTGCGGGGACGCAGACGATTCGTTTCGAGCCGCCGTTCCCGGATCGCAAGGACCCCTTTCACATCGATCAATCGGCGCCATCTGCAGTTGCCAAGCCAACCAAAGCGTCCGAGTACATCGTGCTCGGATTCGCGGACGTGGGAAAAAAACGCGCGATCATTCGCTTCGGGGAACAGACGCAGTTTGTGTCCGAAGGTGACACGGTGGGCGGCGCGGAGGTTTTAGCAGTGATCCCACCGAGAGTGCGTCTGAAGAACGGGAATTTCATCTGGGAAGCCAGCATGTTTCAGACGCCCTGAATCCTTCTGCCTCTCATGGGCCTTGCGATTCCTTCTTCCCTCTTTTGAATCGGCAGGGTCGTCCTGTTCGCCCCGGGGCTCACGCTTGTGTTCAGTCTGCAGTCGCGTGAAGACGCAGAGACTGGCATTTCTTGCAACGGACGCCATCTGCGGGGTCGCCTGCGGTTTCTTCGAATCAGGGCATCTGATAGGCTTTGTTTTCCAAACCTTTTCAGCGTGAACCGGCCAAGCAATCTTGGGTCCGCTCGCATCACCCCGACGGAAATGACTTATCTGGTGCCCTGGAGGCAGTTCGTTTTTTCGCCCGTTACTCGCTGCTTTCTTCGCAGCCACCGGGTGGATTTTTCTGATTCAGGCCTCGCCTGTTGCCGGTCAAGAACCGTCGGATGGTTTTGAATCGATCCCATCGGTTGCATTTCAGCCCAGCATTCTGGAAAAGCCCCTGGTGTCTCGGGAAGGCTATTTTCAACTGACGTGGGATGTGACGAATACGAGAAGTTTTTCCGGCTCCTTCCGGGTCTATCAATCGGATCCAAGTGACGACGGGGCACGCGTTTCCGGTCCATCAGATGGTCAGGATTTAGAATCATCTGATCCAGAACCATTGGAATCCGATTCGTCCGAATCCTTGAGTGACAACCGTGAGTCCGCTCGGCGTGTCGTCTACGAGGGCACACTGCCAATCGCCTTCGTTTCTGGGTTGCCCGATGGGACGTATCTCTATCACGTCGAAGCATTGAATTCGGAAGGTGAAGTGGTCGCCCGTTCGGAAACGCCTGCGACGGTGCAGGTTCAGCACTGGCCAGTATGGCAAGCGATGGTGTTGCTCGCTGTCGGTGCCGTTGTTTTCTTGGCTGTGGTCGCTGTGATCGTGCGAGGAACCCGATCGTGAATCACGTGATGCTGGCAAATGCCGGAACCATTCTCAGCGCCGAAGCCGGCTACATCTTGCTGGCCATGTTTGGCGTGTTGTGGATTGCGCTTGGTTGGTGGTGGGGACGGCAAGCCAAGTCATATGACGGGTTCGCCGTTGCCGGTCGCAACGTGGGGCTGGCCATGGGGACCGCGACCGCCGTGGCGACGTGGATCACCTCCAACACAACGATGTTGGCCCCGCAATACGCCTTGCAGCTTGGGATCTGGGGGATGCTGGCGTATTCCACCGCGAGTTTTGGGTTGTTCGCGTTTGCTCCGATGAGCGGCCGCATTCGACAATTGATGCCCAAGGGGTACACCGCAGTTGAATTCATGCGACGACGCTATGGATGGCTAGGAACGGTTCCGTTCTTGATCATCTCGTTGTTCTATGCGGTGACTTGGTTGGTTTCGATGTCGATGGCGGGTGGCAAACTGCTGAACGTGTTGTCAGGCATTCCCTATGAAGTCGGCATGTCGGCTGTCGTGCTGGTGTGCGTCGCCTACACGTTGTTTGGTGGCATGTACGCGGTGATCGGAACGGACTTCATTCAAAGCCTGATCATTTTGGCGGGATTGGTCGTGGTGGCCGTGGCGGTTTTGATGCAAGTTGAGATTCAAGAGGTGCATGAAAAACTCAGCAACGAGCGTCCGATGCTGCTGTCCGCGTTCTTCCCCGCTGCGTTGATGGCGTTGTTCAATAATTTGCTATTTGGATTGGGAGAGATCTTTCACAGCAACGTTTGGTGGAGCCGAGCGTTTGCGATGCGGAAAGGTGTCGGCCCGAAAGCTTACGCGTTGGGCGGCGTGCTTTGGTTGCCCGTTCCCATCGTGGCCGGTTTTTTGGGGTTGGCGGCACCGGCTCTTGGGATCGGAATCAGCGAACCCGACACGGCGGGCCCCTTGGTCGCGGCTTCGTTGTTGGGAACCGGTGGCGCGCTGTTGGTGTTTGTGGTTGTCTTTTGTTCTTTGGCATCCAGCATTGATAGTTTGCTGGCGGCGACATCGGATTTGATCGTCAACGACATCGCTGAACCGATCCAGTTTCGCGTCCGGAAAAAGCACGCCTCGGATCCTTCCAAACGCAGATGGTCTGCCATCGCCATCATCGGGCTGGGGGCGGTCGCTTGGGTGGCGGCGTTTCCGAATGTGGGGTCACTGGCGACGGTTCTGTTCTTTGCCGGACCGTTGGTCGGCAGTTGCATTTGGCCGATTCTATGTGGGCTGTATTTCCGGTCGGCTAGTCCCATCGCGGCGTGTGCTTCGATGGTCCTAGGAAGTTCGCTTGGCTTGGTGGCGTATTTCCAGATTGGTTGGTTCACGGCATCTTTGATTGGGGCGGCGGTGTCAGGCATCACTTTTGCTGTCTGCTGTTTCATTTGGCCGGACGACTTTGAATTCGATACCCTGGCGGATGACTGAGCCAATGTTTTCGGTTTTCTTCTTTCAACTTTTAGTGATTGGCAGCCTGGTGCTTTGTGTCATCGGCGTAGCGGTGCTGATCGGATTTTTGTGGATCGACTTGCGAGACAAGCAAATCTGGTAATCCAATGAATTCACTTTCCAACCAACAAGTGTCTGAAGCTCTGAGCGCATCGGCGACCAATTCCAAGGGGCAGAAGTTGTCACCGCTGTCGTTGCTGGATGCGTTCGACGGAGTCATTGACCGCGAAAGGCTGAAGTCGCTCGCGGGGCAATCGATTTTGAACCCGCGCCAGTTCGACCGTCGAACGATTTTGGCAATTGCTCAGCTGGCTGCGCTTTTGGAGTCTCGCAACGTCGAGATGGACAAACCGCTGGACGGGAAGATCGCCATCACGGCGTTCTTCGAACCCAGCACGCGAACGCGGTTGTCGTTCGAAAGTGCGGTGCAGCGACTTGACGGGAAAGTCTTGTCGGTTCCCGATGGGCAAGTCACCGGGATCGCCAAAGGGGAATCGCTGGCAGACATCGGTGAGATGTTCAACACCTATGGTGACGTGGTCATCATGCGTCATCCGGACACAAACAGTCTGGACGAAATCCGCAAGAATCTGAAACGGCCGTTGATCAACGCTGGCAACGGTTCGGGGCATCATCCCACGCAAGCGTTGATTGACTGGTATGCGTTGTTGAAGTGGCGTCCCGAGTTGCACTCGGGCGACTGCCCACCCGAAAAGCGAGTCCACCTGGGGATCATCGGTACGCCCGGATCGATGCGCGCAGTGAAGAGTTTCTTGCGGTTGTCACTGATGTTCACCGGTGCGGTCAGTAAGATCACGTTGATCAGTGAGATGGCTGACCCGGTTGGTTTGGATTTGACCGAACCGATCGAGCAATCCCCGATCCCCATTGAAATCACGAACGATGTTCAGGAAGTCCTTCCTGAGTTGGACGTGGTATATGTGAACTCCATCGCGTTTCTGGGCGACAGCTATCGCAACTTGGATTCACGATACAGTCTCGACGCGAGCAGTCCGTTCAAACCCGGCGCCGTGATCATGCACCCGCTCGCTCGGAACGCGGAACTGAGCGAGGATTTGGACGAAACCGAACACAATCTCTACTTCGCCCAGGCGGCTGGCGCGGTATTTGTTCGGCAAGCTTTGCTGGCGGCTGTTTTGGATCGAACTGACCGGATCAGCGGCATCTGATCGCGGACGTTCCATTCTTTATTCTCATTCATTTCTACGAATCACCAACACCGTTTATGTGTGGCATCACCGGATTTTGGAATCCATCTCGCACCAACGAACGCGAATTGCGGTTTGCGCTCGATCCTATGCTCGATGTTCTGGACCATCGCGGTCCCGATGAACGCGGCAGCCGTTTCTTTCAGGAACGTGGCCTGGCGATGGGGCACACGCGGTTGTCGATCATCGGATTGGCATGTGGGCATCAACCGATCGAGACCGACGACGGGGATTATGCGGTCACGGTCAATGGCGAGTTGTACGATTACAAACGCATTCGCACCGCGCTCGCGTGCGAGAAGTACGATTGCAATGGAAAGAGCGATAGCGCGATCACGCTACCGCTTTATTTGAAGCACGATCTCGCCATGGTCGATCACCTTCGCGGCGAATTCGCAGTGGTTCTGTATGACGACCGCAAAGAACGACTCATCCTAATCCGCGACCGGTTTGGTGTGAAGCCGTTGTATTTCGCGGTCAACGACAACGGGATCGTTTGGGGATCCGAAGTCAAATCCATTCTGCAACACCCCGACGTCGAGCCTCGGTTGTGCCCCAAAGCGGCAGTTCACCAAATGATGCAAGTCATGGTGCCGGGATCGACCGCGTTCGAAGGCGTTGATGCGTTGCTGCCGGGCCACATGTTGGTGGTTCAGAAAAACGGCGATTCGCTGGACGTCCAAACGAAACGCTGGTGGGACTTCGAGTTCCCGGAATCACATGACGAGCACGCGGATCCCGAACCGTTCGTCCAGGGTGTCCAAGACCGTTTGATCGATGCCGTCGCGGCGCGCTTGGAAGCAGACGTGCCCGTCGGGTGTTACTTGTCCGGCGGCATCGACAGTTGTTCGATTCTGGGGCTGGCCAACACGCTGCAGCAGTCGCCGGTCAAAGCGTTCACGATCGCCTTTGACAGCGATGAGTATGACGAATCCAACATCGCGAAACGGATGGCAGAACGCTCGGGTGCCGAACAGGAACTGCTGCGTCTGACCGAGAAAGAACTTTACGGGCCCGCGTTCGAACGAGCCACTTGGCATGCCGAACGGACGTTTTACAACACGCTAGCGGTTGCCAAATGGCACATGAGCCGCCGTGTTCGAGCTTGCAATTACAAAGCGGTGATCACTGGTGAAGGCAGCGACGAACTGTTCGGCGGGTACCCGTTCTTCAAACGCGACTGGTTGGGACGCGACGACGAGGGAGGCATCTTTGCCGGCGCGATCTTGGCCGAAGAGGACCTGCAGCACAGTGCTTGGCAAGATCTTTGCGGGTTCACTCCGTCGTGGATTCAGCCCTGGATGTTGGTGCTGAAGCGATTCGAACCCATCCTCTCTTCGTCGCTCACGGATCTGTTGCAAGAATACGATCCAGTTGGCGAGGTCGCAGGTGCGATCGATCCGGCTCAAGTTCGCGGACGTCATCGTTTGGACGTGTCGCAGTACACGTGGAGCAAAACCATGCTCGAAGGCCAAATCCTGACGTGGGGTGGTGACCGGATGGACATGGCCAACAGCATGGAAGCCCGCCCTGCGTTTCTGGATCACCATGTCGCCGAGTACGCGACGACCATACCGCCGAACATTCGCATCCGCGATGGCGTCGAAAAATGGGTGCTTCGCGAAGCCATGGTCAACGTGTTGCCACGGGAACTGTACGAGCGGAAGAAGTTCGCTTTCATGGCACCACCGGCTCACACTGACCCGGTCAAACGAGCCGCGGTGCAGGAAATGATCGATCACTGGTTGACGCCATCCCGCGTCGATGCGGTCGGGTTCTTCCAGCACGACAAGTTGATGCAGTTCATTGACAACGCTTGGAAAGAAACCGACGGCACAATCGCACGCCGCAACGACATCGTCATGAATCACGTGTTGCAATTGCACATGCTTCATGGCCAATACATCGAAGGCCTGCCGTTGCCGGCAGTGGATTGATCGCCATGCAAGTGAATCTGGAACGGATCAAAGCCGATATCCTGGAACTCTCTCAAATCGGCCGCAATCCAGACGACCATGGCATCTACCGGATGGCGTTCACGGACGCGGACATCGAAGGCAAACGCTGGCTGATCGATCGAATCGAGGCCGCCGGTTTGCCGACTTCGATTGATGGGGCTGCGAATATTTCCGCGACGCTCGCTGGCAAAACGGACCTCCCGCGAGTCTTGGTGGGATCGCACATCGACACGGTACCATGTGCCGGGGCATTGGATGGAACCCTGGGCGTGGTGGCTGGGCTGGAATGCCTTCGCTGCTTGAAAGAGTCCGGTGTTCAGCCTGATCGCACGATTGAACTGATTGCGTTCAGCGATGAAGAAGGTCGCTTTGGCGGGATGTTTGGGTCGCAATCCGTCTGCGGTCAGATCAATCCGGAAATGATCGCGACCATGACCGACATGAATGGCGTCCCGCTGCAGGACGAGATGACACGACACGGTTACGATCCGGTCGCGGCGCTGGATGCCGCGCGCGATCCAGAGGCTCTGCATTGCTACATCGAAATGCATATCGAGCAAGGGCCAGTGCTCGATCGACTGCACAAATCCGTCGGCGTCGTGGACCAGATCACGGGCTTGTTCACGTGGTCGGTGCGACTCAAAGGCGAAGCCAATCACGCGGGCACAACGCCAATGGACATGCGTCACGATGCATTCATGGGACTGGCCGATTTCGCTCACGAGGTCCCGCGAATTTTGGAAGAGAACGGCAGCGACCGAAGTCGTGCGACGATCGGCAAAGCTCAGATTCTTCCCGGTGCAACCAACACGGTGCCGGGGTTGGTCGAATTCGCGTTGGATGTGCGTGACACCTCGATGGACGTTTTGGAAGAACTGGCCGATGCGTTTCGAAAGGCTCTGTCGGCAATCGCCCGCAGGCGAAGTTTGATGTTCGAGTTTGAGCAGAAGAGTTTGATCAGCCCGGTTGAGTGTGGCGTTCCAATCGTCCAAACCATTCAGCAGCAGACCGAAAAATTGCAGTTGGAATACGAAATCATGCCCAGTGGGGCTGCCCACGACGCCCAAATCATGGGAAGAATGATCCCTGTGGGGATGATCTTTGTTCCCAGTAAGTCCGGGCAAAGTCACTCGCCCGCAGAATGGACCGCGTGGCAGGACATCGAGGCGGGCGCCAACGTGTTGCTGCACTCGCTCACTGCGCTGTCGAACAAGACAGCGGAAATCGTCAGGCAAGAATTCTGAGTTGTTTGACACCACCGATTGATCGCATTGAAAAGCTCTCCATGAACGAATTTGCACCGCAAGACGAACACCCCGATCCGCTACGTGAGATTTACCAAGAATCGTTTGTCGATAATCCCGCCCATGGTGAGTTCTTGGTGGGCCGGCACACGGCCCTGCTGTGCATCGATTTGCAATACCTCGACGCAGAACCCGGATGCGGTGTGTTTGCCGAAGGAAACAACCATGGGGTCTCGCCCGAAGGTCAGAAGTACTACTTCGATCGGCTGAAAGAGACGGTGTTGCCCAACGTCCGGCGTTTGCAAGATGCGTTTCGGCGTCGCAATCTGGAAGTCATCCACACCCGCATTCAGTCACTCACGCAAGACGGACGCGATCGCGGGAAAGGCCACAAACGGCTGAATCTGCTCGCGGCTCCCGGATCACACGAAGCCGAGTTCTTGAAGGAAGTCGCACCGTTGCCGGAACGCGACGAAATCATCATCAACAAAACCGCCAGTGGTGTGTTCAGTTCCACGAATCTGCACTACGTGCTCAAGAACATGGGCATCGAAGCGTTGTTCGTCGTCGGCGTTTACACCAACGAGTGTGTCGAAACGACCGTGCGCGACGCATGTGATTTGGGATACCTCGTGACCGTCGTCGAGGATTGCTGTGCGACGGTGACGCCGGAGCTGCACAACGCGACGCTGGCCACACTTCGCGATCGATACGCGCGAGTCATGTCGATCGGCGAAGTCATTGAGACCGTTGTGAATTTGATCCCGGCCAAGGCGGAAGGCTGATCGCCGTATGCGATCTGCCGAGCGTTGTTGCGGAGGACGTTTTCGCGCATGAAAAAATGCGTCCGGCGATTTGCCGGACGCAATCCATGCGTTGGTCAATTTACGAGTTCAGGCCAATCATTTTTGGGCCATTCGCGGAACCTCGACCGTCTCACCGTTCAAAGTCAGCTTGGTCGCGAGCAGCAACACTCGTTCGTTCACTTGAACCGCCGGACCGTTGACGGTCACTTGAGCCCCATCGCGAATGTTCGCATCCAGGTTTTCTTTGCGTCCCAAGTCCACCAGCAACTTCTTGCCGTTGTCGGTTTTCAGTTTGGCGAGTTGCCGTTGCTGGCCTTGGATGTCGACGGTTTTGGTGCTTTCGATCGTGCCGGTGTACTCACGCCCGCTGCGTTCGACTTCCATTGTTTGACCGTCTCGCTCGATGGTTCGGGTCAACAGTACGCTGGTGTCGCCCGTTTTGAAAGGCGAACCGTTGACCGTCAACGAGTCATTCAACTGCGGCATTTGGTCGAGTTGGTTGGCAGGTCCCAGGTCGGCAATCATCGTCTTGCCTTCTTGCTGGTTTTGCAGTTCCACCACGACATTGGTTGTGGCTGGTGTTTTCACCTGCTTCGCACGGGTGATTTTTCCGGTGAACGTTTGACTTTTCGCCGAGGGGTCTTGCTGATCGGCTTCACGCTGGGCAGCCTGTTCCGACTCACTCTGGTTCTCGGACGAGGAGAATGAGACGTAACTGGCGTCATCGAAGGTCCCGTCGCCATCGGTGTCCGTGTAAGACGCGAATGCATCGTACACGCCATCGTTGTCGTAGTCGTAGTAGTGCGACGTGTACTCGTAATTGCCGTCGTTGTTTTGGTCGCCGTAGTCCGAGTACCCATGGTCGTAGTAATCATAGAACCATGAATCGCTGGACTGCGAATCGGCGTAGTAGCCGTGATCGTTTTCGGTCCAGTCGATGTCGTTGTCGGAATCGCCTGAGGTAAGGGCTTCATCGCGGTCGTAGGTTTCGTTGTCCCAGCGGCCGATCGCTTCATCGGTAGGGTTGTAGTCATTGCCGTCAAACCACTCGCTGACGTCGTACCAGGCATCGTCTTCGTAGTACGGCGTTCCGGTTTCCCATTCCCAGCCGAATCCGGCCTTGGCGGTGGATGCAGCGGCCACAGGCGTGATCAATCCTGCGGCGATGGCGAGGGTGAGGCGTCGTTGAATTTTCGATTGTCGCTTAGTCATTTCGGTCTCCTGAATAGGGGCACAAATTGACGCGTGCGTTGTACGTTCACAGAGCGTCTTTTCAGGAGACAAGGGCCGCAAAGTCGATGCCAAAACAGCGATCGACATGGTGAGAGTTTGCCATGCCGACGGCTTTGGCGGAAAACTCGCAGGGGTTGAATCGAGCCGCGGAACGGCTCTTCAAAACACGCGAATTCCGCGGCGATACGCGATGGAGGGTCACCCCATTTCGGTTTTGATCAGATCGATCAAATCTTGGGTTTGCAGTTTTGCTGCCGCATCGGTGCCATCCAAGATGCCGGCCACCAATTCGCGTTTGTCGGCGTGCAGTTGAAGGATTTGCTCCTCGATCGTTCGCTCAGCGACCAATCGATACACGGTGACAGCACGCTCTTGTCCGATTCGGTGAGCCCGGTCGGTGGCCTGGTCTTCAACGGCAGGATTCCACCATGGGTCGAGGTGCAACACGTAATCCGCCGCGGTCAGGTTCAGACCTGTTCCACCGGCTTTCAACGAAATCAAGAACAAGTCGCCTTCGCCGTTTTGGAACGCATCGACGCGGCGTTGTCGTTCGTGCGATGGCGTGGCGCCGTCAAGGTATTGATACGAAATCCCGCGTTCATCCAGTGCGGCTCGTACCACGTTGAGGTGTTTGACAAATTGGCTGAACACGAGCGCCCGGTGGTTGCCTTCGCGAAGCTCATCGACCAACGACAGCAGCAATTGCAACTTCGAGGAGGTGCCTTTCCAGCTTGGTTCCACCAGCGATGGGTGACACGCAAGTTGCCGCAGACGGGTCAGCCACGACAGTGTTTGAATGCGACGACGGCCTTCGTGGGATGGCGCACCACCGCCAGCGGTGAGTTCTGCCAGAGCGGCCAAGCGAGCGTCTTCGTAGAGTTTTCGCTCGGGAGCAGACAACTCGGCACGCAGTGTGATCTCGGTGCGTGGCGGCAATTCTTTGAGCACCTTGTCTTTGGTTCGACGCAGCACAAACGGACGCACCAAACGAGCCAGCGATTCGCGGCGATCCGCGTCGTTGTGTCGCTCGATCGGTTCCGCAAAACGGCTCCGGAATCGTTGCCACGAACCCAGCAAACCTGGACTCAGCGTGCGGAACAGACTCCACAATTCGCCGAGGTGATTTTCCAGTGGTGTACCGGACAATCCCAAACGCCAATCGGCTTGGATGGTGCGAATCGCTTGCGACGTTTTCGTTTGTGAATTCTTGATGAATTGGGCTTCGTCGAGAACCAGTGTGTGCCAAGCACGCGACGCGAACCGTTTGGCATCCCGCTGCAGCAATTGGTAGCTGACGATCAACAAGTCGTTTGGCCCGGCGGTCTTGATGACTTCGTCGCGGTCACAATCCCGGTACAGTTTGCCAGTCAGTGCAGGCGTGAACTTTTCGGCTTCTCGAACCCAGTTTTCACCGACACTGGTCGGTGCCACGACCAACGCGGGGCCAGCGGGGCCGCGTTCGACCAAGATCCCAAGCGTCTGAACGGTTTTCCCCAGACCCATGTCATCGGCCAGGACGCCACCAACTCCCCAGCGACTCAGACGTGCGAGCCATCGGTAACCATCCAATTGGTAATCACGCAGGGAGGCGTCCAAGCCTTCGGGGCGATCGGGCGACCAATCCTGAAGCGAATCAAGTCGCTCAATCGCTTGGTGCCACGCCGCGGTGGTTTCGAGCGTGACGTCGTCGCCCAACACGTCGCGAGCCAACGGCACGGCGGCACCTGCCAAACGCAGTTGTCCCTTTTCGCTGACCAGGGTGTCGCCCAACTGAGTCAAGCGTTTTCGAAACGCTTCGCTGATTTTCGCGAATCGGCGATCGCCCACGCGAACCAGTTGCCGGTCTTCGCGAACGGCCGTCAACAAATCTTGCAGCGGCACATCGACACCGTCGACGGTCACGGTGCCCGTCATGCCGAACCAATCGGGCGAATCATCGATTTTGATTCGCAGTGACTTCGGTGTGATTTCGCCACGAACACGGAACGTTTCACCTTCGGGCCACACGATCCGAGGGGCTTCATCGCCGGCGTCATGCAGGCGTCCCAGCAAATCCAGGGCAGCGTGATCGGTCAGCGCGACCCACTCCATCGTGCTCTCATGAGACAGTCGGCTGAGTCCGAACCGCTGGACCGTTTTCTCGGCGGTTTCCAACTCGGCTTTCAAATCACGTTGCAAGCGAATGGGCCCGGTTTCCGCCAAACAAGGCACCAACTCGGGAGCTTCCCCGGGCACCAACGAATCGCGCAGTCGCGGCTCGTGCACTCGCAACGAAACCTTCAATCCTGCACCCGGACGCGGACGCATCTGCAGCACCAACTCGCAAGGTGCGGGCACGATCGGCCCAGCCAATTGCGGCGGCAATTCCACGCGGATCAACGAATCGATGGAACCAGCGGCCAATGCCAACCGGGACGCCGTGGCATGATCGAGCAAAGTGTCGCGGTAGTCGCCACGAAGCAAGAACTGGATGATTCCGATTGCGGCGGGATCGGCCAGCGTGCACAGCACGATGCGGTCATCTTCCGCGTCGGCCAAGGTGATCGCCGGTTCCACAGGGCTCAATCCACCCACCACGGTCTCGCATTTCTGCACATCGATGTCGATGCCGTCGACCGACAATCGAGGCTGAAACTGAACCTCCACCTTTTCGTCTTCCGAGATCAATTCGTCGGCGATCATCGTGTCAGTGGCTGTGACACTGGTGGCGGAGGCCGAGTCGGATTCTGGCATGTCCAGCGTCGCGGTCACGTTGTCGAGCAGCTCGTTGGCCGATTTCCCCGATCGCTTCTTGGTTTTTTTCGCGGTCGTCTTTTTCGCCGGGGACTTGCTTTCGGTTTGGGTTTTGGATGCCTTCGGCTTCTTGGATTTCTCGACTTCGACCGGTTGCAGCGTCAGCAGCAGTTGGCTGCAGAAGACTTCCACGGGCATCGCGTTTTGATCGTCCCACGCGACGTTTTCGTGACCCGCCAACATTCGTAGGGCTTCGAAGATGGCGTAGTTGTCGTCGTGCACACCGTGAGTCGGAACCGACGTCAGCGAGGCGATTTTGCTGTCCAGGGGATCGGTCAGCAGGTTTTGGTCCAGCAAATCGAAGCTGCGGACTTCGCGGCCTTTGGTCCAACCCTTGCCGCCTTTGCGTTGTTTTTGTTCGAACGGCGTGATCGTCAGCGGAGCCGTTTGGGAGGCCATGTTGACTCGTACCCGCCACTGCAATCGCGTGGGCTCGGCATCTTCGGCGGGTGCGGGACGCGAATTTTTGGCCCGTCGCAGCAATTCATCGACGAACTGCTTGCCGGCTGCCACCGCGTCGGCTTTCAAGCCGCCCAAGAATTCGATCAGTTGGCCGTTGCCGCTTCGCCGAGCGATTTGTTCTTGCAACCACCACGCAGCGGCCAAGGTGTGGGGGCACGATTGGTCCCGCAAGAACGCCACGCATCCGCATTGGCATTCGCTGGTCAGCTCACCCACCCCACCCGGATCGTCTTCGTCGACTTGGGGGATGATCTCGAGAGCCACGGATTGTTGCTTTTCTCGGTTCCCAACCACCTGGAAATCAAAACGAACGCCGTTGTCGCCTTGCGTCAGGGTCGGCGTCTTCACCGTCAGCATGGCTGCACGGGAATCGAAACTCTGGTCGTGAGAATCCACGAGACGCTCCACCGCCTCGCCCATCAGCAATCCGAGCGATCCGAGTTGGTCTTCCGCGATCCAGTCCATGCGTGTTGCTTCTCAGAAGGTGCGATTCAAAAAACGAGCGAAACAGGGTACACGCGATAGCGATCGAAAGCGATGGCGCAGAGTGACGCTGTTTTGCTGGCTGGCACTATGGACGATTCGTTCCCCATCGAACGCTCTTGTGCCCTGAACCAGCCATCTCGCAGTGGCCCGCCGAACCGACTACCATGTCAGCGCAAGGCGAAAGCCGGCGGTGTGGCGCGGGTCGCGTGCCAATCCATCCCACCCGGCCGCTTTTTTCGGATCCGCTTGGTTGTTTCCAACCGGATCGGGCAAAGGTGGTTGTGCACACGTTGTGTGCGGGATTTCCTTGAGAAAGAGACGCGGAGCAGACGTTGCCGTCTGGCGGTCTCGATCGCAAGGTTTCGCGGGCGGTCCTTCGATAGTTCTTGGACGCTGATTGGAAAGGCGTTTGGAATCCTCGGGCGGCCGCCGGGAATGAACGGATGGTGTGGCGACACGGGAATGCCACGCCGTCTCAGTTGCCAGGATGGTCCTGAGCAGCGTTCGGACGTTTCCCGATTAATTTTGTTCGATCTTTGAATCGCTGGTTGCCATGGGGCAAATGCATTTTGATGTCCCTGACGCAGCGAACGAGTTCTTCAAAACAACTCGTTGGGAAGACGCGTATCTGTGCGGCATCGAAGGGGTGCCGTGGCAGTCACGGAACACCTACTCAGGTGGTCGCTTCACGCTGACCCGCGGCGTTGACACGTCCGCCAAATTGTTCCTGACCTGCCCGATTCCCTCCATCGGGTACCGCCAACTCAGCACGTGCAGCCTGCGTTGTTTGGACCAAGCCCATCGATTGTTTGTCGAACTGGCTCGGGGAAGTTGCTACCGCGTGCGAGTTCAAGCCGACGTGTGGCAACGCGGCGGCTTGGTACTCAGCGATCGCTTTGACGATCTGCTGACGCGAGGCACCAAGCGGTTCTTGGATTCCACGCAGTGTGCACCCAACGATTCCTTGTGCGTCGAAGCCGCGCTGGAGGCCATCGAGGCCCTCGAACTCGCGTCCAATGAACTCGGCGATCTCTTTGCAACTCAGTCCATCGCCTATCGTCGCAGTCGCGAAAATCGGTTGTGCACCATGTTGGCGGTCGGAGTGCTTCCGCCACTGCCCGCCACCGAAGTCACACCGGACATCGAATCCGGTCGGGCAGGCACTTCCATTGACGAACAAACCACGATCACGCGAGCGTTCAATGCCGCGGCGGTGCGGATCAGTTGGAGCGAGATTGAAACCGATTCGGGACGACCTCATTACGAACCCATCGACGAAGCGTTGACTGCCTGTGCCCAAATGGGGCTGCGAGTGATCGGCGGTCCGGTGATCGATTACCGCTCCGGTCTGCTGCCCGATTGGCTGACACTGCTTGAAGATGATTTCGAAAAGCTGATGTCAACGATGATCAGTTTCGTCGAAAAAACGGTCGAGCATTTTCGCGGCCGAGTGAACCTGTGGAACGCAGCCTCGGGGTTGAACGTGGCCGGTCCGCTGGGGTTTGACGACGAACAGGTCATGCGGTTCTCGATTGGGATCCTGCAAACGATCCGCCGCTGTGATCCCAACACACCCGTGTTGATGTCATTGGATCAACCCTGCGGCGAATACTTGGCTCGCGATGATCAGGGGATCAGCCCGCTGCATTTTGCGGACGCGTTGCTGCGAAGCGGGCTGGGGCTGGCTGGCATTGGATTGAATTTCCGGTTCGGTTTCGAAGAGGGTGACACGCATCCGCGATCGGCCGTCGAATTCGGACAAATCATTGACCGTTGGGCGACGCTGAATGCACCCTTGATGGTGCAGCTTTCCGTCGCCGGTGCACCGGGCAAAGACGACCTGGCTCGGTCGCCCCGTTCAACGCGGCCGCTGTCGCCGGACATCAATGGCGAGCCGGATTCGTGGGCCAAGGCTCAGTTCGAATTCGTTCAGCCGTTGATACAAACGCTGTTGTCAAAACAAATCGTCCACGCCGTGGTATGGGACGGTTGGTCGGATCAACACCCGCACATGACCCCGCACGCTGGCGTGATCGACGCCAAAGGCCGCCCCCGTCCGATGCTGGCCTACCTCACGAAAATCCGCGAAGAAATGCTGATGTGAGATCGTGGCAAGCCGCTTGAATTTCCACATCGATGTCACGTGGAATGGTGTGGACGCCTCGCTTTGTTCCAAAGCATTGGCTTGGTCGCCAGGTGGTACCTGGCCTACCTCACTGGCCTACCTCACGCTGCGCGGCGTTGGTTCTCGTTGGAATCCAGTGCGGGAACGTGAGCTCGTTTGCGACGGAGGTCTCGCATGATTGCGGCACTCTCGTGCAACTTGCCTTCGAGCACTCGCATCCGGTCTTGCATCTCTGCGTTGGCGTCCAGGCTTTGATCCAGTTCCGCCGAAACCCGTTTGAGTTCCGCCGTCAAATCTTTGACCTGGGCCTGCAATGCCGCGACTCGTGGTTCGTTCTGACGCGCCGTTTGCAGCGATTCTTTCGTTGACTTCAGCTCTTGCGTCAAGCGTTGGACCAGCGAAGTTTGTTCGTTGATCCGAGCTTCGAATTGTTCTTGGGAACGACGCAGCGACTGGACTTGTTGATTGCGTTCGTCGACTTCCTTTTGCAACTGCGTTTCGCGTTGCTTTTGTTGGTTGAGCTGTTGATTCAAACGCGTGGTTTCGCTGGTGCGTTCCGAAACGGTTTGCTTCAATTTTTCAAACTCAGGACGCACGGATTGCAAACGTTCGATTTCTGCCCGGTGACGGGTGACAGCACTTTGCTGCTCTTGCAGATCACTTCGAAGTTGTTCGATGGCTTTGTCTTTGGATTCGATGGTCGCTTCCAGTTGTTTGGCTTCGCTTCGCAGTTGTTCGGTGGATGCATGGATTTCTTGCAGCGTTGTCTCGTGCCGATCACGCTGGACGATGGCTGAGGCCAGGGAGGTTTCGGTCGTTTCCAAACGCGAATGGGTGGAGGACAACTCCGCCTGAGTCTGCTCGAGCTGCGATTCTGCGGTGCTCAGTTTCTGCTGGGCCGCAGTCAGCTTGGATTCCGATTCCGCTAACTTGGATTGACTTTCGTGCCAATGGGCTTGGACCGAGTTCAATTCCGTTTGAGTTTGTTGGAGTTCCGATTCAGTGGTCGAAAGTTTGGCTTCGGTTGTCGTCAATTTCGACTGCGTTTCGTTCAAACTGGATTCGGTGTTCGCCAGTTGCGAGACGGTGTCTTGGAGCTTGGAATTCAGATCCTCGTACGTCAGGTCCAGCCGTTTTTCGAGCTCGGAAAGAGCGGTCTCCGCGACCACACGGCCGTCGATTGCTTCTTGGATCCGAAGGGTTCGCTCGTCCAGTTCCTCTGCCAATTCTTCGCGTTCGCTTTGCAAGGTTTGCAGTTTGAGCTCGTGCTCTTGAAGCGTGGATTGAAGTTGTGTGCGAGCCGTTTTGAGTTCGTCGACCTCTTCGGACCGAGCTTCCAGTTCGGCGCGAACCGTTTGAACGGTTTCTTCGTGGCGCGTGGCTGTCTGGATCGCAAGTTCATGTTGTGATCGAAGGTGTTCGTATTCTTGTTGCAGTTCAGCGAAACGTTGTCCGGTTTCGTCGTATTCGTTGGCGACGTTTTCGCGTTCGGCAGCGAACTGGTCACGCTGCAGGATGGCTGCGTCCCGCTGGGTAACTGCTTCTTCGATGCGTTGAACCAATGATTCGTTGGCCTCGGTCAGCGACTGGATTTCTTCGTTGGCCGCATTCAGGTCCGATTGAATTTTTTGGTACTGATCTTGGGTGTGTTGTTGTTCGGATTGCAGCGAGGATTGTTGTTGCTGAAGCGAGTTGAGGGTTTCGTTGGCTGCGAAGACTTCGCCGCGAGTGACTTCGATTTGGCGTTGCAGTTCTTCGTTTTGCGTTTGCAACTGCTCGTTGGCTTGTTTTAAGAATTCTTGCTGCTTTTCACGGTTCGCCAATTCCTCGCCAGCCGCACTGGCGGTCTCCGCAAGCTCACGCATTTTCGCCGCGGATTCCTCGAACCGAGTCTCATTGTCCGCCAGGGCGGAACGCAAGGATTCGATTTCTTTCTCAGCTTGTTGCAGTGATTCGTTGGCCGCGTCGCGAGCCTTTTAGGCGTCTTGGGCGGCCAATTCAAAGCGACTGTGTTCGGCCCGCAAATGCCCCAGCTCGGTTTCGGCGCCGTGGGTCAATTGCTTTTGGTCCTTCAGCCACTGACGCAGTTGTTCGTTTTCTGCCTGCAGTTCATCGCGGCTGGTTTGCAGTGAGCTGATATCGGTCTGCAGGCCTAGAAAGTGATGCTTGCGACTGCGAGCCGCGGCCTTTGCTTTCGCATACTTTTTCTCCGCGTCCTTGATGGCGTTCACGTCACGGCTGCGGTCGCGATACCAGAGCAAATGCCCAACCAGAATGCCTCCCATGACAAACATGAAGGCGGACAAAAAGGGGATACCGATCCAAGTATTCATGGCAGACACCAACGCAAAACAATTGAGAACGCGTGGCAAAAACCACGCTCCAGATGGCATGTATCAAGCCACCGGTGGGCGTGTCGAGACCAAACCGACCAGTGAACTTCTGTTCGGTCCCCATTCGGGACCAGCCACAAAACGCCAAGCCACCCACCAAATCCCCGCACGATGGTCACCCAAGCCCACCAATCCCAACCCGACGCGTGAGCGAGGGACCACCCTCTGCGTCCGTAAGGTGCCACCCACCTTCCGCATTCCCGAAGTGTCAGCGAGGGACCCACCGGCTCGTTGCGATGGCATGCGACG
>NZ_JBICHO010000577.1:0-3120 GCF_043100905.1 Rhodopirellula sp. JB055
CTCCATCGCCAATTGAGCTTCGTCGGTGCCGACCGAATCAGCGGTCATGGAAGCGGTGATTTTAATCGCCAACAAAATCACGATCACCGAGTAAGCTTCCAATTGGTCCATCGCTTGAGCGAACGGCTTGCTGACTTTTGACAATCGCGGGACGCTGGTCACCACCGCGAGAACTGCGAAAACGCAGAACAACGGGACGCTGCGGAGCGGCCCCGCGGAACCCAGCAAAGCGTTGTCGGTGATCCAGTCCGGTCCCCACAGCGACAGACCGGACAAACAAGCCACGCCAAAGAACGGTGACAATGCCAATGGAGCGAGCGGGCCCAACCAATCGGCCAGATTCAGTTGGTCGGCCCACGCCGTCGCCGCGGCGATGTCACGTGTGTCGAATTCGCCCTTGAGCGCCTGCGGAATGTCTTCTTCGTCGACCGCTGATTGAATCCGATCGAAATCCGACGTCGCCGACTCCGCTTGCCCGGAAGCTTGCACTCGCCCCGATCGCTCGCTTTGTCCGGCTGCTTGCACCGCCAGCCCAACCAGGAGCACCACCGCCAACGTCATCTTCGCAATCCAATTCATCTCATTCCCTTCGGACTTCTCAATCAAACCGTGGGCTGGTAGCGTTTCGCATCATGAACATTGACGTAGTGAAACCTCAGCACCTCTATTTGACCGGCTACCGTGGGTGCGGCAAAAGTACGCTTGCGAAACTTTTAGCGCGACGGCTGTCCGTGCCAGTCGTCGACCTGGACGATGTGATCGAATCGACCGCAGAAAAATCGATCACAGAGATCTTCGCTGATGAATCCGAACGCGGTTTTCGCGACCGAGAAGAAGCGGCTTTGCGAGACGTTGCCAAACGGCCCACGCACGTGATCGCTCTCGGTGGAGGCACCATTCTTCGCGAAGCCAATCGCCAATTGATCTCCCAATCGGGATGGTGCGTGTGGTTGGACGCGGAACCTGAAATCTTGGTTGAGCGATTGCAGGGCGATGCAACCACCGCCGATCGCCGTCCTTCGCTCACGGACCAGTCCGTTTTCGACGAAGTGAAAACGGTGATGACAAAGCGTGAACCGCTTTATCGCGCGTCGGCGGACTTGCGAGTTGACACCAGTCGGCGAACCATGGATGAAATCTTGGGGGAGGTTTTGAAAGCCGTCCCGTCCAGCATCGGACACGTCAATCCCGGCTAGTGTTCGCTCGATGGCCGCAGATAGCCGTCGCACCAATTTCAAGCGAGTTGCCTCACACGTCGATTTCGCTGGCGTCTTCGGCCCGGTCCATGATGAACCGAAAGCGAGCCGAGGCGTCGCGGCCCATCAGATCGCTGATCGTGCGGTCGGTTTCCAAGTGGTCGTCGATTTCCACCTTCAACAACGTGCGTTTGGTTGGATCCAATGTCGTGTTCCAAAGCACCTTGGGCATCATCTCACCCAACCCTTTGAAACGCGTGATCTCGGGATTCGCTCGGCCTTTGTGTTCCGACAAAATCTTCTCGCGATGGTCTTCATCGGCTGCCCAAAACGTTTCTTTGCCAATGTCGATCCGATACAGCGGCGGAACAGCGATGAACAACCGCCCGTCTGCGATCAACGCAGGCATGTGTCGGTAAAAGAAGGTCAGCAACAACGTCGTGATGTGGTGACCATCGCTATCAGCATCTGCCAGCAGAATGATTCGATCGTACCGCAAATTCGCGAGGTTGAGCGACGGACCGATGCCGCACCCCAGCGACGCGATCATGTCTTGGATCTCTTTGTTGTCGAGAATCTTTTTCAGCGTCGCGGACTCGGTGTTCAGCACCTTCCCACGCAGTGGCAAGATCGCTTGGCAGTTCCGGTCTCGGCCTTGCTTGGCACTGCCGCCTGCCGAGTCACCTTCGACGATGAACAGTTCCGATTTGCCTTTGCCGCCTGATACACAATCCGACAACTTGCCGGGCAGCATCGTTCGTTTGGAACCGCCTTTTCGCGACACCGCTTCACTGGCGGCTCGCGAGGCGGCTCGTGCACGTGCGGCCGCAACAATCCGGGCGATGACCGCATCGGCAACGGATGGATTGTTGTTCAGCCATTGCTCCATCGCACTGCGGACCCCGGATTCAACCACGCCGTGCGCTTCGGGGTTGTTCAACCGGTCTTTCGTTTGGCCTTGGAACTGAGGTTCCGCCACAAAGATGGATACGATCGCGATCAGTCCTTCGCGAATGTCCTCGTGAGTGATTTTGACCCCGCGAGGAGTCAGGTTATGCGTGTCGATGTGGTTCCGAACGGCTTTGACCACACCACCACGGAAACCGTTCTCGTGGGTGCCGCCACTGGCCGTCGGGATGCCGTTGACGTAACTGCGAACGTGTTCGTCGGTCGACTCGGTCCACTGCAACGTGACTTCCACACGATCGTCATCATCGACTCGGTAAGTGAACGGCGTTTCGTGGATCGTCCGCGCCTCGCGTTCCTTGATGACTTTGCCGAGGTAGTCCACGATTCCGTTTTCATGCAAAAACGTATCGCGGGTCTTCGCGACTTCGTCGATGTACGTGACCTTGACGCCGCGATGCAGGAAACTGGCCGTTTCCAATCGTTGCTTGATCGTGTCGCCGTTGAACGTTGTCCGCGGAAAAATGGTTGGATCAGGGCTGAAGGTAATCGTCGTTCCTGTCCCGCGAACGGTTCCACGCAGCTTTTGAAGCTTCGATGTCGCTTGCCCGCGGCAGAACGCCATCCGGTACTGAGCCCCGTTGCGTTTGACGATGGCCACCAACTCTTTGCTGAGCGCGTTGACGACCGACGCCCCGACTCCGTGCAGACCACCGGATGTTTTGTAGTTGTCACCTTCGAATTTGCCACCCGCGTGCAAGACGGTGAGCACCATTTCAAGCGCCGACTTCTTGGTCTTGGGATGCTTGTCGACCGGAATCCCACGACCATTGTCACTGACTGAAACGGTTTGCCCGTCTTTGTGCAACGTCACCGTGATCTCAGACGCGTGACCGTTCATGGCCTCGTCGACCGAGTTGTCAACAATTTCCCAAATCAAATGGTGCAGACCGGCGGAACCAACACCGCCGATGTACATACCGGGACGTTTGCGAACAGGCTCGAGGCCTTCCAACGC
>NZ_JBICHO010000578.1:0-3732 GCF_043100905.1 Rhodopirellula sp. JB055
CATCCTCGGCACTCAATGGGCGACATTCCAATCTGGACCAACTCTTTATGCTTGGCTTGCCGGCCCAGCAACTTTGCGTCGGCATCTCCAGCAGGCACCGCCGAAACCAACGACACCTAGCAAAGCCAGCGAAGAGGGTTCAGGAACGGCGGAAGCTTGCAACCCCGCGTTGGTAAGACCAACGAACACATTCCCATCGAGCTCTCCAACTCCGGCAACACCAACATCGGTCAAACGCAAACTGATCGCATTGGTCGCCAACCCTGAACTGCTGATCCCGTCACCGGTCAGCAATTGCTCGTTCAGGATCAACGACGCGCCTCCCAAGACGGAAGAAAGATCAATCCCTGTGTTTGCGGCGATTGATCCATTGAGTGTGGCACCGACTTGGACGCCCGACACGCTGATTTGCAAGTTCGTCACATCCATCGTCCCGGTTGGACTCAGCGAGCCAAAATCACCATCAACCGCTGAGGTCACCGTGATCGCATCGGCCGTGATCGAAATCAGATCCACTGCAGCCAATTCAACGACGGACAAGTCGAGATTTTCGATCACGTGACTGGAATTCGCGTTCCGAGAACCTGGCAGTCCGTCGACATCCGACCCTGCAAACGACGTCACTGTATCCGCCGTGGCGCCCACGACGTTCCCCAACGAAATGACCGGGATATTGCCGGCATTCGCGGCGACGCCCAAAACCGTCTCGGTATCGTTGTAAGGTGCCGGCGATGTGCCCGACGCAGGTGCCAGCCCATTGATTTGGGCATCGACCACCACCCCACCTCCGGCAAGTGGCAGAAGGTCTAATTCCAGATCCACCGCGAGGAAGTCGGAGGAGCTATTGCCTCCGATCACGGCAGCCTGAGCGACTTCTGTTGACAACATGATGGCACACATCGACCACCCCAGCAAAAACCATCTCATTTGCAAACCTCTCAACTTAGAAAGAAAAGTTAGCCTGAAAGTCCAGGCCATTTCACCCTATCAATTCTTTGCAGAGGGAAAGCCGGCAATTTTGCAACTTAGGGGATAACCCCTTCTGTCTTTACGTTCACAGATGCGCCTTTGGACACGATCGATTCACATAGGAACGATCAAATAGCATTCTGACATTCGCTCCTCTATTTCTATCACTGCCAGAACTCCCCCCAAAAAGGGTGAAAGCTTAAGAACCTATCACAGATCCTCGCCCCCCTTAATTCAGGGGGGCAAGAAAGGATTCAGGGATAGGTTCTCAAGCATGGATGCTCAGATGAAAGCGAATGCGTCGCGCAGGCGATAGCCACGATTGGGCGTTGGAACCGTGGGCTAATGCCGGTCGGCTGACTGTTTCGATCTGGGAAACGCCATAAATCAACAGTCTGTTAGCGCACCAGGAAAGATCGTTCGTACAAAGTCCTGACCTACCCCGAAGTAGTCATCTACAATCAGACCCTCAATGCAGCTCGGCAGGATCCTTTCAGCATTCAAACGGCTTGAAGCAGCCTTGCTATTGCTCCCGCGTACAACTGAGGTGAACTCCCAATCAACTCAAGTTGCTATCGCTGATCGTTCCTACCGGCCTGCTTAAACGTATCTTCGGTTTCACATCCCTCTCCCCATCCCTCGTTCTGCCATGTCTTTCAGATTGCTTCGGATCGTTCTCTGCATTGTGCTTCCCTCTTTTCATACGCACGTTGTCGTGGCGGAAACGGAGACGAAGAAAAAACCCAACGTTATGATGGTGGCGGTGGACGACCTCAATCATTGGCTGACGTTCATGGGCCGAAACCCTCAAGCCCAGACACCGAACTTCGATCGACTGGCCAAGATGGGTGTGGCGTTCACCAACGCTTATTGCGCTGTTCCCGCTTGCGAACCATCTCGATGCGCATTGATGGGCGGTCGTCGACCTTGGACCACCGGATGCTACAAGAACGGCGACCAGTGGAAGAAGTACCAACCCGCTGACGATGGCATGGCGGCTCAATTCCTGAACGCCGGATACAAGGTATTCGGTGCGGGCAAGATTTATCATTCGATGGACTACCATCCATCCGAATGGACGGACTACATGTCCAAGAAGGGATTGTCGTCCAATGGTCCCGGTGTTCAGAAAATGGATGGCTTCCACAACGACAAGGTCCATCCGAATTTGAAGGACGAGGACTTGATCGATTGGCACACAACGAACTACTGCATCGATCGATTGAACGAAAGTTCCGATGAACCATTCTTCATTGCCTGCGGTCTTTACAAACCTCATTTGCCATTCGTTGCACCTAGAAAATACTACGACGCCTTTCCGCTGGAATCCATCCAGCTTCCGCCACACCGCGAAAACGACTTGGATGACTTGCCTCCAGCCGGTCTGCGGATGGCTGGTGCAGACAAAGACCACAAGAAGTTTTTGAAGTCTGGACGTTGGAAGGCAGCGATTCAGTCTTACTTGGCGACATGTGCCTACACCGACATGAACCTGGGGCGGTTGCTGGACGCATACGAGAACAGCCCGCACAAAGACAACACGATTTTGGTTCTGTGGACTGATCACGGTTGGTCACTCGGCGAAAAGCAACATTGGCGCAAGTTCGCCTTGTGGGAGGAACCGACGCGGACACCCATGATCTGGGTCGTCCCCGGAATGACCACGCCGGGGGCACGCTGCGAACGGACCGTGGACTTGATGTCGGTCTACCCAACGCTCTGCGAACTGACTGGCCTGCCGATCCCAGATCACGTGGAAGGACACGAAATCACATCACTGCTGAAGAATCCCAACGCCGCTTGGGACATTCCTGCGATCACGACACACGGTTATGAGAACCACGCCGTGCGAAGCGAACAGTATCGCTACATCCGCTACGCCAACGGCGATGAAGAGCTGTACGACAGCCGGAACGACCCGTACGAATACGAGAACTTGGCTGGCAAGCCGGAACTCCAAATCGTCAAGGATGAGTTGGCGAAATGGTTGCCAAAGGATGCCGTGAAGCCCAAGCGATGAGCGAACCGCGGTCACCAGCGCACGCAAGCTTGGTTTGAAACGCATGCTGCCGAGCGGATGCCGGTTCATCACGACTTGTTCACTTTCACGGTGCCCCAGGGAGATTGGTTTGGTGCTGCGTGTTCACCAATTCCTTGCATCAAAACCACCGGAAAGTGAATTTCAATCGTTCCAATTCACAATCGCCTCAGCACAACCATGCACTGAGCACGTGGCCAACCACCGAAGAGTTGCAATTGAAACGAACCAGATCCTTCACCGGAGGGCAAGAATCAGAAGCAAAGTCCATGGGAGAACAGAAGGGCCGTTCGTCGTTCATCGACGAGCTTCTTGAACCGAGGACTTGAGCTTCGGATAGACGACGCGTTTTGAACCGCGACAAACGAAGCAATAGGAAAGAGAACGACTTGATCGCGAGAAAGCGGCGGGGCAGAAAAGTTTGTCATCCATGGGGCTCCATGGACAATAAGAAATCGCTAAATCAAGATCGCGATACAGGACTAAATCAACACGCCGGTTGGCGTTGGGTTGCGCTCGGGCCGACTGAGGGTCTCAGTCGGCTACGGGGGGTGGAGCCAGGTGGGCGGACTGAGGGCCTCAGTCGGTTACAGGGGGTTGGCGTGGGGCCACCCCCCCCCACCCGCCCCCCACCCGCCACGAGGGTGTATTTTGTGTTTTGGTGGTCGCCGCGCCAAAAAAAACACATGGGGTTTGCAACAGGGGGTGGGTGTTTGTTGGGTGAA
>NZ_JBICHO010000579.1:0-2752 GCF_043100905.1 Rhodopirellula sp. JB055
AACGCCCCCTCTCCTTCATCCCCTCAGTCGATCGATGAACAACCCACTGCTGACCCAGCATCGACGCATCGCTCTCCTCACCGACGGTGCCTCCACACCTTTCCTCGCCAAAACCGCCATCAGCTTGCTGCGATACCGCACGGTGGATATCGCCGCGGTGATCGATCGCGAACATGCGGGGAAAACCTCAGCCGAGCTTTTTAGCGCGGGCGACGCGCCGGTGGTCGCAGAGTGGTCTCCCGAACTGAATTGCGACGCGATCTACATCGGCATCGCACCTCCCGGGGGCAAACTTCCTGAGGCTTGGCGTCCGCAATTGGAAGCGGCCATTCGAGCCGGTGTCGATGTTGTTTCGGGACTGCATGATTTCCTCTCCGACGACAACGAGTGGCGTGAACTCGCCCAGCAGTCCGGTTCGCAAATCGTTGACGTTCGAAAGAACCACTGGAAAGAAACCGCCACCGGCAAACCCTTTCGCGACGAATGCATTCGCATCCATGCCGTCGGACACGATTGCAGCATCGGCAAGATGGTCACCACGGTCGAAATCGACCGTGGCCTTCAAGCCGCTGGCAAATCGTCCCGCTTCCTCGCGACCGGCCAAACCGGAATCATGATCTCCGGTCGCGGCGTTCCCGCCGACTGCGTCGTCGCGGATTTCGTCAATGGCGCCGTCGAATACTTGGTGCGAGACAACGAGGACGCGGACTTCCTCGTCGTGGAAGGACAAGGCAGCATCTCTCACCCGGCCTATTCCGCGGTCACGTTGGGACTGCTTCACGGTTGTGCCCCGCAAGGGTTGGTGTTTTGCTACGAAGCCGGCCGCACCAATGTCAAAGGGTTCGATGGACTCGCCATTCCACCGCTCGAACACCAAATGCATGCAATCGAACACGTTGCGAATTTGCGTGGACCGTCCAAGTTCATCGGCGTTTCCGTCAACACTCGCAACCTTTCACCATTCGACGCCAAACGCGAAGTCGAACAAGCGGAACACCGCTTTGGTTTGCCTGCCTGTGATGTCTACCGAGATGGCGCCGACAAACTCGTCCGTGCCGCTTTGGATTTGCAAACCGAATGCATCCCGGTTCCACGGATGGGGATCGAAGCATGAAGCTCAATCTCTACCCAATCCGCTTGCCCTTGCGAGACCCATTCACGATTTCGCGTGGAACCATCACGCATCAAGACAGCTTGATCGTCGAACTGAAACACGGCGGAATCACCGGCTATGGTGAAGTCACCGCCAATGACTATTACGGTCACACAATCACCGCGATGAGTGACGCACTCAACGGGTTGAGTGCAGACGATCTTGCGAGGTGCTTTGATGACGCCCCCGAAAGAAACTGGCATCGTCTTTCAAAACAACTTCAGGGCGACATGTTCTCCTTGTCCGCCTTGGACATGGCCTGCCATGACTGGCACTCACGACTTTCCGGCACCACCCTCTGGCACCACTGGGGACTGACCTGGAATCCCGAGCTGCACTCCAGTTTCACCATTGGAATCGATTCCGTCCAAGAGATGCGGAGAAAACTGGATGCGGACTCCGGTTGGGACCTCTACAAAATCAAATTGGGCACCGATCACGATTTAGAAATCATCCGTCAGCTTCGTCAGTGCACCGAAGCCACCTTCCGGGTCGATGCAAACTGTGCCTGGTCAGCTCAACAAACAATCGACTATTCCAAAGAACTCCGGCACATGGGTGTTCAATTCATCGAACAACCCCTGCCCCGCTCCGCCGACCCCGCTGACAAGCAACGCGTGTTCGAAGAATCCTCGCTGCCGATCATCGCGGACGAAGACTGTCAAACCGAAGCTGACCTGGAAACCTGCTTCCAATTCTTCCACGGCATCAACGTCAAACTTTGCAAGTGCGGTGGCCTGACCCCAGCTCGCAAGATGCTGACCGAAGCCAAACGCCGCGAAAAACTCACCATGGTGGGCTGCATGGTGGAATCCGCCGTCGGCATCAGCGGTGCTGCCCAGCTCGCACCGCTGCTTGATTTCGCCGACTTGGACGGAGCGAATTTGATCGCGGACAGCCCTACCCGTGGCGTCGAAGTTCAATGCGGTCACCTGCACATGCCGGCCAGCCTCGGCACCGGCGCAGAATTGGTTCCAACCGCCCTGCCCCAATTCCTGTTCCAGTGATTCACTCGGCACATCTTTGCTTCCTGCGATTCGTTTCACCCAGCCATTCCACTCGGTCATGAATCTCAAACGGCTCTCCCGCCAAATCGTTCACAGACAATCCCTCGCTTTCCCAAGCTGGCTAGCAGGATTCGCGTTGGCGTTCATCGCTTCGACGGCCCTGCACGCCGACGAGCCCTCTGCGGCAAACCATGCCGGCCACGACTCGCTGACGCGTCGGGTTATGAAAAAACCAATGCCTCACGCAAAAGCGCAACTTCAAAAGGCGTGCGCGAGGGAGAGGGCCGAGCACGGAAACGGCGCAGATTACCCTCCCCCGGAAATCTCGCTGAACGCTCGCTTTCCGACCCCTCTCGCTGCAGAGGACGTGCAGTTTTTAAGTGCTGTGTTGCCAAACGTTTCTCATCACCCTCCCCCTGGGAGGGTCGAGCGAAGCGCGGGGAGGGTCGAGCATCGGAGCCAGCGCGTAGGGCCCCCCCCCCCCCCCCCCGGCCCCCCCCCCCCACCCGGGGGGTTGTTAAAAAAAACCCACACAGCACCCGGGGGGGGGGGTGTGGGCGTTGGAACAAAACATAAATAAAAAAAATAAAAA
>NZ_JBICHO010000580.1:0-3243 GCF_043100905.1 Rhodopirellula sp. JB055
TGGTTGTTTTCGTTGGCTTTGGTCGCTGTGCTGATATTTGCACTCGGAAAAATATTCGCGCGGCTGATCGAGCAGCGCATCGCGGACCTAAACAATCTGAACGACGATACCACGAGCACCCTGGATCCAATCCCCGAAGCAACGCAACCGGGACCCGCGCCGTCAGTCCCCGGTTCACCAGCGGTCGCGCCAACTGCCCCGGCCGACGCCACGGCCCCAAATGAGAACGTTTCAGAAGACAACGCCTCGGAAGATAGCGACTCACCAGATAGCGTCCCCAATGCAACCGAGCAATCGCCCGAAGCCAACCCCTCCGATACCGATTCCGCTATGACCGACGCTGAGTCGCCGGCCGAACCGACGGTGCCAGAGACCACCCCGGCCGACTCGGACTCCACACCGATCACCGACACCGTTGAATCCCCCGAAGACATGGTTGAGGTGGCCGAGGTCGCTCCGCCGTTGCCACCCGAAGAAGCGTCTCCCGAAGCGTCCGAGTCCAATGTCGCCGATGGCACGGAGGTGGCACATTTGGTCAATGATCAATCGTTGGTGTTGGTCCAAAACACCCAGGCAAACTCGGCCGCGGATGAAACCGACTCGGCTCAGGCAGCAGGCTGGCGCCGTTTGTGGCCAGCGAAACCGAAGTCGGATGAAGAAAACGCCGACGCCAATCCGGAAACCGCCGCTGACAATCGATTGAGATTTGTCGGTGCGGAGCAAACCGTATTGGCTCCTTCGTTGTACCGTCCCATTTTGGCGGGGGATCATGGAATCGAATGGACATTGGCCGGCCCCACCTCGTTGACGATTTCACTCACACAACCTGCCGCGGCGGATCCGCCAACCGTCACCGACGAGTCCGGTGACGACGCCACGTCGCCAGTCGCCGATGCATTGCCAACATCGAAAACGATCACGCGCCTGCATGACGGACGGTTGTTGTTGGCATCGACGCAGAACGACGTGACCGCGGTTTGGCAATTGGGCCCGCGGACAATCGAGATCAACATGCCGGAATCCCAAACCGTGCTGGCGATCGAGATGAGACACCTGCGTCCACTCGGAATGGACCCACGAGTGCCAGCCAACCGCATGCCGCTGTACCGCGTCATCGCCGTTCAAGGAACCGTGCAATTGAAAGAATCGGTCGATGACGATGCTGCAGAAGACTCCGATGTTGTGACCCTCGAACCCAACCAACAATGGCAGGGACGCGGCAACTCGGAAGCGGAAGTCAGCGATGTCCAGCGATTGCCCAACTGGATTGATCCGCCGGAAAAAGCGGACTTGTTGGTGACGTCCGCCCGAGAAGGTCTGCTTGATTTCGTCAGTCGCGATGATTCGTTCGACGACAAGCAATTGGAAAAAGAACTGCGTGAAGCGATGGCGTTTCGGCGTGTCGAAGTCTCCGCCTTGGCTGCTCAAACGTTGCTGATGATCGGGCGAGCGGACGTTTACTTCGGAGCATCGGGAATCCTCAGCACGCCCCGCCATCGCCTGTACTTCACCGAGCACTTCCAACAACTCCGCCAACACATGGCGTCGGATGCCACCGCCGCCAAAGCCATCGACGAAGCGATCCAGCAGGCCGAGAAAGCGGACGGGGAAACGTTGTTTGAATTGCTGGTGGGATACAACAATGACCAACTCGAATCCGGAGCGGATGCGAAGTTGGTGGAGTACCTGAATTCCAGTTCCATGTCGGTGCGAGTGCTCGCGATTGAAAACTTGCGAGACATCGTGGGCGACACGTTGGGGTATCGCCCCGATCAAGAAAACATGGCTCGCCGAAACAGCGACATCAAGAAATGGCAGGCGCGTTTGCGTCGTGGTGACATTCGTTACTCGGCAGAGGATTGACGCCCCCCAAACCGCTCCGCGGCTTTGGGACGGGCATGCTGCCCAGGCAGCAAAAATTTGTGTCGTGATCGCGCGGTGGATAAGATGCGTGGCCCCTCCCGTTCTTCTCGCCTTTCCCCATCGAGATTCCCACCATGATGTTCTTTCCAACTGTCTTTGCGCGGACCACCGTGCTCGCCTCCCTGATCGGCTGCTTCGGAATCCATTCTTCCGCGGTCGCACAAACGCCCTCGACCGTTGGCCGAGTCGAACGACTCGATGAATCGCTGGACCGTTTTCTCGCAAAAGATGCCAGGATCGAAGTCCTGGCCGCCGGGTTCACTTGGACGGAAGGGCCGGTTTGGGTTCCCGCCAAAGAAGACCGTCAAACAGGCTCGTTGCTCTTCAGCGACATCCCTCGCAACACGATCTATCAGTGGAGTGCGGATCGCGGCGTGGAACTGTTCCTGGAACCCAGCGGCTACACCGGCAACACGTACTACGGTTTGGAACCGGGTAGCAATGGATTGATGCTGGACGCGAAAGGCCGCTTGGTCATGTGCGAACATGGTGACCGACGCGTGTCCGTGCTGACGACCGATGGTGGCAAACAAACGATCGTTGATAACTACCAAGGCAAACGGCTGAACAGCCCCAACGATCTGGTGTTCGACCAAGCCGGCAATTTGTACTTCACCGACCCACCGTACGGATTGCCGGAGCGTGCGGAAGACAAACGACGCGAATTGGATTTCTGTGGCGTGTACCGCGTCTCGACGTCCGGTGAAGTGACGTTGCTGACCGATTCGATTGCGCGTCCTAATGGCATCGGACTGTCACCTGATGAAAAGACGTTGTACGTCGCGCAAAGCGATCCTCAAGAACCGATCTGGATGGCCTACCCGCTGAAGTCCAATGGCACACTCGGCGAGCGACGCGTGCTCGGAAACGCCAGCGACGCGATGAAGGAGTTCCCCGGACTTCCCGATGGCATGGCCATTCATAGCGATGGGACCTTGTTCGCCAGCGGTCCCGGCGGAATCTATGTGATGAGCCCGGATGGCAAATTGCTCGGCCGAATCATCACGGGTGGGCGGACCAGCAACTGCACCTTCGACGAAGACGAGAGGTGGTTGTACATGACCGCCGACGACAAGCTCTGCCGAATCCAAATTGGGAACTGAACAGGTACGAGGTGCCAACCACCGTCCAAGCCCTTGCCCTTAGCCAAGAGGCCTGCTGATTCAATCCAAACCCGACGCGTGAGTATTGAAGTTGTGCTTTTGCGTGAGGCATTGGTTTTTCATAACCCGACGCGTCAGCGAGGGACCGCATGCCATCGCAACGAACCGGAGTATGCGCGTTACTACACGGTCCAAATCTTTCTAGATCGGAAGAGCA
>NZ_JBICHO010000581.1:0-17187 GCF_043100905.1 Rhodopirellula sp. JB055
TCGCGTGGGCGGGCGGTTTCATCATGCTGTGGTTGTACGGGACCGAATGGTTCCTCGATTTCAGCTTACTCGGCACAAACATGCGTGAGCTGTTCCAGGTCAAAACGATTAACCTCAGTGTCGCGGTCTGGGTCGGGTTCCTAGCCCTGTTCGGTATCGCCAGCGACGACGGCGTCGTGATCGCATCGTACCTTGACGAAAGCTTCCGCAAGGATCGCATCGAGAACGCCCAGCACGCTCGCGAAGCCACTGTGGCTGCGGGTCTGCGTCGCGTTCGCCCGTGCTTGATGACCACGGCGACGACAATCCTGGCATTGATTCCAATCCTGACATCGACCGGCCGCGGAAGCGACATCATGGTGCCAATGGCGATCCCCAGCTTTGGCGGCATGGTCATCGCAATCATCACGATGTTTGTCGTGCCAGTGCTGTACTGTGCGGCGATGGAGTGGAAGCTGCGACTAGGTATTCAGGACGAACGCTTTGCCAAGGATGCTTGAGGTAGATGGAATTTGCAAGCGTGAAACATTAACTCCCAGACTCCGGCATCGAAGGCCACGACCACGTTTTCGATTGGTTCCGGAGAAGAGATTGAACAACGGTTGGCACGATGCCCGACTCGAACGCCGGTCCTTGAAGCTTCAATTGAACAATTTGAGCGGGAATGCCGAACAAGTAGGTAGCGAAGTAAGATTGATAAATGGCGCGAAAAACGGCCGACACCGCCGGTCGAGCAGCGGTCGCACGTGTGGATGCGATCAGGATGACCTTGTTTTTTACTCTCTAGCCGCCTAAAATGCTTGCGTCTATACCTCTTTAGGAATTTTGCCGCCTGATGTTCCGTCTCGCCCTCATTTCGATGATTGCCCTTCGGGTGGTCTGCTGTCCCGTGCTTTGCACCGGGTGCGATGAAGGTGTACGAACGGTTCAGGATAGTCAGACCCACTGTACCTGTTCCGCGTCTGAGGCGGAAACTTGCGATGGACAAGCGGCATCGACGCCGTTGGAACATCCGTCGGACTGTCCCTGCCCGTGCAAATCCGGCCAATGCGAAGTCACGATTGATTCGAGCCACCGCTTGGTCGATCTTGACGGGTTTTTCGCCGTCGATTTCAGCCCGTGTTGCCTTGAAACGGTTGACGTTTCGCGGGTGTTTGCGGCACGCGGCTACGACCCGCCTCCGCATTGCAATCTGGAACGTGGTCGCGATGTACGCATCGCCCACGCCTCTTTTCTGCTTTAGGCCCTGCTGGCCTTCGGTCGCTGAACAGCCCCTCATGTGAAGTTGCGCGCATTTGCCGCGCCTTCGCGAAAGTCTGGCTGGTCAGCTCCTCCGCGTTCCATGCGTTCGACGCTGCCTGCGTCGATTGTTTGATCCGCAATCTCACCAGCAGGAAGTTTTCCAATGAACCGCTCAACAGTCGATGCGTCGCCACGCACGTCACCAAAAAAATCATCTCCGCCCTCGGTCAATGGGCATCCAGTCCAAGCATCGCTTGCCAAAAAATCTCATACCGACAGGTCTGAGACCGAGCGCCCTCTTGCCGAGACTACAAAGAAGGCTCGCGGTCCGCTGCGGCGGAGCGTGGGACTGGCCCTGTCCAGCATCGGGCCAACTTTGGTGCTGATCGGTTTCGCAGCGGTCTTTTATTACGGACATCACAACGATTGGCGGATTCCCAAGTTCGCCGCGTTGACAGGCGATGTCGAGCCGGTCGTCGATGATTGGTGTGAAGAACACGCGGTGCCGGAGTCCATTTGCGTCGAGTGCGATCCGACGTTGATGCCAAAAGAACAGGACTACGGTTGGTGTTCGGATCATGGCGTTCACAATTGCGTGCTCGATCATCCCGATGTCGCACAGCTTAAGCGGCTTCCTTCGCAAGGGGAACTTGCGGCGGACTTGCAGCGTGCGGCGCGTGCGTTGGCGATTGCCCCACGAAAGGAGAACAACAGCGGTTGCAAGATCTACCAAACGCGGATTCAGTTCGCGTCGATTGAAGCTGTGATGCAGGCGGGCGTTGATGTCGAACTTGTTGAGCGGCATCCGATCGTGGAGTCGATCGTCGGCAATGGTGAGATTGTCTACGACCCGACGCGGCAAGCCAAACTGGCCTCTCGCGTGCCGGGCAGCGTTTGGAGAGTTTTCAAGAACGTGGGGGACAAGGTTTCCGAAGGCGAGGTGCTGGCGGTCGTCGATGCCGTCGGGGTCGGCGAATTAAAAACGTCGCTGCTTCGTTCGCTTGCCGAAGAAAATTTGCAACAACAGAACGTGTCGCGTTTGACGGCGGCACGAAGCGCGATTGCGGGGGCGAGAGTTCTGGATGCCGAGGCGGCATTGGCAAAGGCACGAGCGGATGTCTTGAGTGCGGAGCAATCGTTGCGAAATCTGGGGTTGCCGGTTGACGTCAAACGGCTTCGGGGAATGGACGAACAATGGGTGCTCGACGAACTGCGGTTTATCGGCATTCCTTCGTCAATCCGCTCGCAACTCGATGCACAAAGTGCCACTGCCAACTTGCTGCCGATCGCGTCGCCGATGGATGGAATCGTAATCGAGCGAACAGTGACGCCGAGTGAGGTGGTCGATCCGTCGCGGATGCTGTTTCAAATCGGTGACACTCGCCAGATGTGGCTGCAACTAAGCGTGCCGCTGGAAAACATGAACCAAATCGCAATCGGACAACGCATCCGGTTCACGCCCGATGGCAGTCGTCAGGTCGTCGAGGGTGTGCTGGACTGGATCGACACGTCGGCAGATCAAGACACTCGCATGTTGGAAGTGCGGGCGGTGCTGGCCAATGACGGCGGGCGGCTTCGCAACGAGACATTCGGCATGGGAGAGATCATCCTGCGTGAAGAAGCCGACGCGATTGTCATTCCGACCGGGGCGTCGCATTGGGAAGGCTGCTGCCAAGTCGTCTTCGTTCGCGACAAGGATTATTTCTCCGGCCCCGACAGCTACAAGCTGTTCCACGTCCGCTCGGTTCGATTGGGTGCCCAAAACGGCGACGTCACGGAAGTCATCTCCGGTGTCCTGCCCGGCGAGGTCATCGCGACCGCTGGTAGCGACGTGCTAAAGGCGCAGTTACTGAAAAACAATCTTGGTGCAGGCTGCGACTGCGTCGCTGAATAAAGGAGAGCACGGATGCTTAATTGGCTGATTGATTTTTCGCTCAAGCACCGCGGGTTGGTGATTGTGGCGGCGTTGTTGTTTGCGGTTGTCGGCGGTTTCTCGCTGCAACAACTCGACATTGACGCATTTCCCGATACGACTCCGGTACAGATTCAAATCAACACGGTTGCGCCGTCACTGGCCTCCGAAGAGATTGAACGCCAAATCACCTTTCCCGTCGAGCAAGCCATTAGCGGTTTGCCGGGACTGCACGAACTGCGGTCGATTTCCAAGTTCGGTTTGTCGCAAGTCGTGGTCATCTTTGATGATGGCATCGACATCTACTTCGCTCGGCAATTGATCAACGAAAGGCTTTCGACGGTGGAATTGCCCGACGGAATCGGGCGGCCCCAAATGGGACCGGTCTCCACGGGCTTGGGCGAGGTCTTTCACTACGTCGTGGTCAACGAAGGCGTTGATCTTTCGCAGGTGTCGCGCGAGCAACGCGTCAAGCAACTGACCGAACTTCGCACCATTCATGACTGGGTCATCAAGCCGCAGCTTCGTTCGGTGCGTGGTGTGGCGGAGGTCAACAGTTGGGGCGGATATGAAAAACAGTATCAGGTGCGGATCGACCCGGACCTACTGCTCAAATACGGACTGACGTTCGAGCAAGTCAGCGAGGCAATTCAGGAGAACAACGAAAACGTCGGCGGCGGTACGGTGACCGATGGCAGTGAGATGCTGTTGGTCCACGGTGTTGGTCGGACGGTGAACATTGCACAAATCGAAGAAGTCATCGTCACGGCCAAAGACGGTGTGCCGGTTCGTGTTCGCGACGTGGCCGAGGTACAGATCGGTCACGAGATTCGTCGTGGTGCGGTCACGGCCAACGGTCGAGGCGAAGCCGTGCTGGGTCTCGGTTTCATGCTGATGGGCGAGAACAGTGACGAGGTCACATGGGCACTGAAGGAAAAGCTCGAACAGATTAAGGAAACCCTGCCTGCCGGTGTAACGATTCAAACGGTCTACGATCGGACGGAACTGATCGACCACGTCATCCATACCGTGCAGAAAAACTTGTTTGAGGGCGGCCTGCTGGTCATCGCCATCCTGTTCATTTTTCTTGGCAATTTGCGAGCCGGGTTGATCGTGGCTTTGGCGATTCCGTTGTCGATGCTGTTCGCGTTCTCGGGAATGTTGAAGTTTGGCATCGCCGCGAGTTTGCTCAGTCTCGGTGCGATCGACTTTGGATTGGTTGTCGATAGCAGTGTCGTGATGATCGAGAACTGCGTGCGGCATTTAGCACACAACCGGGACGGTAAGAGCCGCTTGGAGATTATTCGCGATGCAGCCATTGAAGTTCGCAAGCCGACGATGTTTGGCGAACTGATCATCATGATCGTCTATTTGCCGATCCTGACCCTGGAAGGCATCGAAGGAAAACTGTTTAGGCCGATGGCGTTGACCGTCATCATGGCACTCGCCGGTTCGATGATTCTTTCGCTGACGTTGATGCCCGTTTTGGCGAGCATCTTTTTGCCCAAAAACATCAAGGAAACGGAACCTTGGTTGATCCGCGTTCTGAAATGGCTGTACGCCCCGGTGCTGCGGTTCACCATGCATCACAAGGCGTTCGTGATTGGTTCGGCCGTGCTGTTGTTGGTCAGCGTTTTCACCCTCGTCGCACCTAACCTCGGCAGCGAGTTCGTGCCTCGACTTTCCGAAGGAGCCATTACGCTCAATGTTGTGCGTTTGGCGGGCACGCCGCTTGAAGAATCCATGCGTTACAACACGCGGATGGAGCAGGTGCTACTGGAAAAGTTCCCTGACGAAGTCAACCAAGTTTGGAGCCGCATCGGGACCGCCGAAGTCGCCACCGATCCGATGGGGACTGAACTTACCGACCTGTTCATCACGCTGCATCCCCGCGAGCAATGGACGCGGGCGGAAACGCAAGAGGAACTGACGACTCTGGTGCAACGGGAGCTTCGCGATTTGCCGGGGCCGCGTTTGGCGTTGTCGCAACCGATTGAGATGCGAATGAACGAGATGATCTCGGGCGTTCGCTCGGACGTCGCGGCAATCCTGTACGGCGATGATCTCGATCTGATGAACGAGAAAGCAATCGAGATTGAACGGGCATTGAATTCGATTGCCGGGGCTTCGGACGTGAAGATCGAGCAGATATCAGGTCAGCCGGTTTTGCAAATTCAAGTCAAACAGGATCAGATCGCTCGCTACGGTATCCCCGCCAGCACGGTGATGAACATCGTCCGCTCCTTGGGAAGCAATCATGTCGGCGAAGTCTACGAAGGGCAACTGCGATTTCCGTTGGTGATTCGATTGCCAGAAGAAGCAAGGTCTGACCCGGAAGCCATCGGTGAAATTTTGGTCGCGACGCCGTCGGGCCAACGCATTCCGCTTTCGCGTCTGGCCTCGATCGAGCGTGTGGAAGGTTTCAACACGATCAAACGCGACTGGTATCAACGTCGCATCACGATCGAGGCGAATGTGCGTGGCCGCGACCTTGGCAGTTTCGTCGCCGAGGCACAGCAAGTCGTCGATGCCAAGGTTCAATTGCCCGCCGGTCGCTATCGCATCGAGTGGGGTGGGCAGTTTGAAAACCTCGAGCGAGCACAGACGCGGTTGATGATCGTCGTGCCGATCGCGCTGCTGTTGATCTTGGCATTGCTCTACACAACGTACCGCAACTGGATCGACTCGTTTCGTGTGTTCACGGGCGTTCCCTTCGCATGGATCGGCGGCGTGCTGGCGTTGTGGATTCGCGACATGCCGTTTTCGATTTCGGCCGCTGTTGGCTTCATCGCCTTGTCCGGCGTCGCGGTGCTCGATGACATGCTGCTGGTTTCAACGATCCGACAACTGCGACGGCGTGGGCGTTCGCTGGATGAAGCCGTCGAGGAAGCGGCAATGACAAGATTGCGTCCGATCCTGATGACCACGTTGGTGGCCAGCCTCGGCTTTGTGCCGATGGCCTTCAGCACGGGCATGGGAGCGGAAGTGCAACGACCGCTGGCGACGGTCGTGATCGGTGGCGTTTGCAGCGCCATGATCATGAGCCTGCTTGTACTTCGTGTGCTTTACGTGGTCTTCAACATGCCCACCGAGAGCCACGATGACGATGGAGGAGACGATGACGGTCATTGTCTTGAGCCGGAAGAACCGACCGACCCGGAGGCCGGACTGGAGTTTGATGCTTCGCAAGAGCGAGAGTCACAACGTTGGTCCGAACCGACGACGGTCACCCCCTAGAAATTCGGCCCTGAGCCGAAGGAGAACAAGATGAATTGGATGATGAATGGACGCGGCCTGATGTTTGGTTTGCTGGTAACAGCGGCGATCGGACTGGCAGGATGCAATAGCGACGACGTTGCTACCGAACCGGGCGTGGCGGAACCCGTCGCGGCCACAAACGTGGACCACAGCCACGGTGGTTGGTGGTGCGTCGAACACGGCGTGCCCGAGGAGGAATGTCCCCGATGCGACAAAACGCTGGTGTCCGAGTTCAAGGAAGCGGGCGATTGGTGCGACGAGCACGAGCGTCCCGAGTCGCAGTGTTTCATTTGCAGCCCCAAACGCGCCGAAAAGTTTGTCGCACGTTACGAAGCGAAGACCGGTCACCAACCGCCCGAACCGACCGAGTAATTTGCTCGAGCCAAGTGGCTGGGGGTGTGGTGGCTTCGACCAGCCCGTTGAAAACGCTCGCTCCCAGTCACTCTTTCGTCCCAACTCCCAACTCAAAAGGAGATCGCCATGTGACACTCAGCCCCCATCCGAAAGGACTGACCATTTTGAAAACCACAATCTGTTACCTGGAAGGAATCTGAAAATGTACCGCACCTCCCTCTGCCTTGCCCTGACGTTCGCCTTTGCCGTTTGCATGACCGCCCAAAGCCGAGTGGCCAATGCCGCTGGTGCTTCGACGACCAAAACCACCATCACCTTGAAGGTTCTCACCTGCGAGAACTGCGCCAAGAAGGTGGCGGCCAAGTTGAACGAAGTTCCCGGCGTCGAAAGCGTCAAGACGGACGTCAAATCCAAGACCGCGACCGTCGTTCCCAAAAGCAACGCGACCCCGTCGCCGTTGAAACTTTGGAAAGCGATCGAGAAGGCCGGTAAGGAACCAGTGAAGCTCGTCGGGCCGAGCGGAACGTTCACGTCCAAACCGAAGCAATAGTCTCACACCGACTCTCAATTGATACGCCGCCGATGTGGAGACTTCTTCCGCATCGGCGGCAGTCGGCCAACGAATGTCGGAAGCCAACAACCACCTATGCCATTTCACCAAACTCACCACATCGCCGCCGCGTTGATCGCTCTCGTTTTGCTAACCGTCGGATGCGATCGCGACTCATCGCCAACGAATGTAGTTCCGTCACCGACCAGCGCGGGACCGATTCAGTTGACGGATGATTCGTTTCAAGCTGAAGTCCTTGAAAGCGAACTCCCGGTGTTGGTCGATATGTGGGCACCGTGGTGCCAGCCCTGCATCGCGATGAAGCCGACGATACAGCGACTTGCATCGGAGTTGTCCGGAGATGTGAAAGTGGCCGAATTGAACATTGAAGAGAACCCGTTCATTCAACAAAAGTATGACATTGACAAGTATCCGATGCTATTGATTTTCGTCGATGGCATCGAGGTGCAAAGACTTGTGGGAAGCGAAACCCACGAGCAACTACTCGACGCGCTATCAAATCATGTAGCCGTGGAGAAACAACGATGAGCAAGCTGCCTGTAGAAACAAGACTCGATAGCACACTTGCGCTCGCACGCAATCCGTACCGTTTTGTTTCGTCACGATGCGAGAAGTTCAACACCGACGCATTTGAAACTCGGCTGTTGCTGCAAAAGGTCATTTGCATACGAGGCGAGGAAGCCGCCAAGGCGTTTTACGACACCTCGCGTTTCACCCGCGTCGGTGTCGCTCCGCCGCGAATCGCCAAGACTTTGTTCGGACGCGGCGGGGTACAGGGCATGGACGGCAAGGCCCATCGTCATCGCAAGATGATGTTCATGTCGTTGCTGACCGAAGACAAAATTGGCGGACTGACGAGGCTTGCTCGTGACATTTGGAACCGTCGAATTCTGCAATGGTCACGCATGGATCAGGTCGTGCTTTACCGACAGGCTCAGGAAGTTCTCACCGAAGCGGTTTGTCAGTGGGCAGGCGTGCCGCTCGATCCCGCCGATGTGGATCGCAGGACCAGCGAGCTGGCGGCGCTTTTTGACTATGCAGGCAGTATTGGTCCAAACCATTGGTGGGCAAGGATCGCACGCAAACGCAACGAGGCTTGGCTGCGTGGAATCATCGAACAAATTCGTGCTGGAACCTATCAACCCCTCGAAGACACCGCCGCATTCATCGTCGCCAACCATCGCGATCTCGATGGAAACTTGCTCGACGCTCAAATCGCTGCGGTCGAGCTAAACAACATTTTGCGTCCAACGGTCGCCGTGTCGGCTTACATCGTTCAGTGTGCGCACGCCTTGAACGAGCATCCTGTGATTCGCGAACAACTTCGCGATGGCTCCCCGGATGATTTGCATTGCTTTGTGCAGGAGGTCCGGCGTTACTATCCATTCTTTCCGTTTGCCGGAGCAAAGGTGAAAGAATCATTCGAGTGGCACGGTTACCACTTTCCGAGCGGTCGGAAGGTGCTGCTGGACCTATACGGCACCAACCATGATCCACGTCCTTGGAACCAGCCAGAATCGTTCAGACCATCCCGTTTTCGCGAATGGGACGGGAATCCATTCACCTTGATACCTCAAGGCGGCGGCGATCACTACCAGAACCACCGCTGCCCCGGCGAATGGATCGCGATCGAGCAAATGAAAGCGGCCACCGACGTGCTCGTCAACCGATGCAGCTACGAGATCCCGGAACAGGATTTGCAAATTGCGATTGATCGACTTCCCGCCATTCCCGCTGACCACTTTGCCATGACGAACATTCAACTGCTAAGAGAAGTGCGATGAGCGAGGAACGAGCAAAATTGATACGCCGGGGTCGCAATGTCGAAATTGCCAGCCTGATCTACAACATCACCGAAGTGACCATTTCGCTAACGGCCGGATTCATGACGGGCAGTTCGGCGCTGATCAGTTGGGGCGTCGATAGCATCGTCGAAGCGAACTCCGCCGCGTTCATGATCTGGCAATTGAACGGCGAAGCCAAAGGTATCAACGAGCGAGACAAGCGGAAGAGAAAGAAGATCGCGTTAGGGGTTCTCTCGGGTGCCTTTACGATTGCTGTCTTATTCATCTGTTACGAGGCGATCAGCAAGTTCATCAGCCAAGAAACTGCGTCGATGTCGTGGTGGGGCATTGGCATCTTGCTGGTGTCGTTGGTCGTCAACCCGATGCTGGCATGGGGCAAGTATCGCTACGGCAAGAAGACCGATTCGGCGACTCTGAAATACGACGCCATTGACACGATGATCTGCGAGTACCAAACCATTGTCGTGCTGATCGGCGTCGGTCTGGTGCAGTGGCAAGGTTGGTGGTGGGCCGATCCGGTGGCTGCACTGTTGATCGTTCCCTATGTGGCTTGGGAAGCCTACGAGTCTGGACGCGACGCATGGCAAGTTCAAATCGACGAGGAAGACAACGATGAGTGATACAAACAACATGCAACTTAAAATTCACGGCATGGATTGTGCCGAAGAAGTATCGTTGATCAAACGCGAACTGGTGCCGCTGCTCGGTGGCGATGAGCGTTTGGGTTTCGACTTGCTAAGTGGTCGACTAACCGTCGACCTCGATGGCGTTGACGTTACTTCCGGTGACGTGTTGGCGGCGATCGAGCGAACCGGGTTGAAAGCTGAAACGTGGGAGAACGCACAACAGTCCTCCGACGACCAATCGTTCTGGGTCAAGCATCAGCGGGCGATCATGACCGCGATTAGCGGTGTGTTCGGCGGGATCGGGCTGGTGATTCATTTGCTCTCAGGCGGATTCGACGGGGCCGTCGCAACGCCCGCGATCGTTTGCTACCTGATCGGAATTTTGGCCGGGCTGTATTTGGTGCTACCGAAAGCTTGGCGAGCACTGGTCACCTTGCGGCCTGACATGAATTTGCTGATGTCGGTCGCGGTGATCGGGGCGATCGCGATCGGCGAATGGTTTGAGGGAGCGGCGGTCGCATTCCTGTTTTCGCTGTCGTTGTTGCTGGAATCATGGAGCATCGGTCGGGCTAGACGGGCGATCGCTTCGCTCATGGACCTGACGCCGCCGGTCGCTCACCTGCGACACGAATCTGGAGAAGTCCGCGACGTTGTTCCTGCCGAGGTGCCGGTTGGTTCGACCCTGATCATTCGACCGGGCGAGAAAATACCGCTCGATGGGGAAGTCACCGTGGGCATTAGCGACGTCAATCAGGCACCGATCACCGGCGAAAGCGTGCCAGTCGAAAAGCAGGTCGGTAGTGAGGTGTTCGCTGGAACGATTAACGGCGACGGCTTGCTGGAAATGCGAAGCACCAAAGCCGCTGAAGACACGACGTTGGCCCGCATTATTCAGATGGTCGGCGACGCCGGATCGAAGCGTGCTCCGTCAGAAAAGTGGGTAGAGAAGTTTGCCGCGGTCTACACACCGGTGGTGATGGCGGTCGCGTTGTTGATGCTTTTAATTCCGACTTTGCTGCTCGGACAACCATGGTCGGTTTGGATCTATCGGTCGCTGGTGTTGCTGGTCATCGCCTGCCCATGTGCATTGGTCATTTCTACACCGGTGTCGGTCGTCGCATCGCTGGCCGCCGCTGCACGCAATGGCGTGTTGGTTAAAGGCGGCGTGTTCATCGAGCTACCTGGTAAGCTGGTCGCGATCGCGATGGATAAGACCGGGACGCTAACCAAGGGTGCCCCCGAAGTCATCGACGTCGTTCCGATGAACGACCACGACGAAGAAGAATTGCTAACGCGCGGCGGAGCCTTGGAACTCAATAGCAACCATCCGCTCGCACGAGCCATCGTTGATGAAACCAAGAAACGTGGCATGACGATGCCGCCAGCCGAATCGTTCGAAACGATTCAAGGCAAGGGGGCGACCGGAGTCATTAATGGTAAAAGCTACTGGCTCGGTTCGCATCGCTATTTGGAACAACGCGGTCAGGAAACCCCGGAGGTTCACCAGCAACTCGAAGCGATGCAGGAGGCCGGGCGAACCGTCGTCGTGATCGGCAATGACCAGCACGTTTGCGGCTTCATTACGCTGGCCGATGCCATCCGTGACGAGACTCGAGAGGCAATCAAGACTTTGCACCAAGTCGGCATCAAGCAAATCGTGATGCTGACCGGCGACAACGAAGGCACCGCCAAAGCGATCGGCAAGGAGTCCGGTATCGACGAAGTCCACGCGGAGTTGTTGCCTGAAGACAAAGTCGCGGCGGTCGAACAACTCGTTTCACGTTACGAGCATGTCGCGATGATAGGCGATGGCGTGAATGACGCACCCGCCCTAGCCCGGGCTTCATTGGGACTTGCGATGGGAGCGGCGGGAAGCGACGCCGCGATTGAAACAGCAGACATCGCCCTCATGTCCGACGACCTGTCGAAACTACCTTGGCTGATCGAGCACTCGCGACGAACGTTGTCCATCATTCGCCAGAACATTTGGTTTTCACTGGCAATCAAAGCATTGTTCGTCGTGCTGACCTTGGCGGGAGTGGCATCACTGTGGGCCGCCATCGCGGCCGATATGGGCGCTTCCCTACTGGTGATCGCCAATGGTCTGAGGCTGCTCCGCTGCTGAGACGTTAAAATCGTTACAACCCGATCGCGGATTCTTCCGAATGTTCGCACTTGCGGAATCGCAACTAACAATCCGATCGTACCCATCCGATGGAAAGCATGGGCTGGTCTGTATTTTCACGGAGGAAGACGCGGTGATCGCGAACGATAGGACCAGTACGCGCCGGCGGCGAGCAAGACGCTTGTTGCTTTTGGCGGCTTTGGGTTTCACGAGTGGTTGCCAGTCGGTTGGGCAGCATGTCGCTCAATCGACTTCGAGCGAACACGTCTCGGCGACGAACCAAACGCGGGTTGTTGAACCGCCTATCACCGTGCGGACGGTTGCGTTCACGGACGATGACGACTTGCAGGTCAGAGATCTTGATGAATTGGACGAACTCGACGTCGAGCTTGATGATTTGGATTCGGATGGTGGTGCCTCTGCCAACGATCCCGCGTCTCTACGCGACGCGATGGCTTTGGACGCGGCGAACGAGACGGTTGAAACCGCTCCGTTCATTCAGGACCAGTATTCCTACGGTTTTGAGCAACCCGCCGGACTGACGCTTCAGTCAATTGAGTCGATGGCATTGGGTTCGCATCCGGCCATCGCGGAAGCTCGTGCTCGTGTCGAATCAACTCGCGGGCAAAACGTTCAAGCGGGCTTGCCGTTCAATCCGGTGCTGCAATATCAGTCGGATGAGATCGGCAACGAAGATGCCACCGGTCTGCATTCGGTGCAGATGTCTCAGCAGTTCGTTACCGCCAACAAGCTGGGGATTGCTCAACAGGTGCAGGCCCGCGAGATCCAAAAACAGCAAGCTGCGCTGCGAATTGCGGAGCTTCGCGTTTTGACTCGCGTTCGTGCTGCGTTTGCGACAGCCATCGTATCGCAGCGAAGGGCCAACATTGCTGACCAGATTGTCGAGTTGGCTGAGAAGTCGATCGAATCAGTGAATGCCCTGTTGGAAGCCGAAGAGGTTTCCAAAATTGCTTTGTTGCAGGCTCGCGTTGAAGCTGAGCAAGCGCGGATTACGGCGGAGAACGCTCGAACGCAGTTGCAAGCCAACCTGCGGACGCTTGCCGCTGCTGCCGGGATGCAAACACTGCCGCCCGGACCGCTTAGCGGCAACGTGGGTGACGATCTGACCGGCGCGCCGTGGGAAGCATTGCTCGCCGAAATCTCGACCAACAGTCCCGAACTATCGCGGGCCGGATCGGAGCTTGAGCGAGCTAAATGGTCGTTGCAACTTGCCTGTGCCCAAGTGACGCCGAACGTGACGGGAACCGTCGGTGTTGGTGTCGATGCCGCTACGGATGATACGTTCGCGGTCATTGGCGTCAGCGTTCCGCTTCCCATTCGCAACCGCAATCAGGGCAACATACGCAGTGCCCGAGCCGACATCGCCGCAGCGTCGGCAGCGATCCAGAGCACGCAACTCAGCCTAGAAGCCCGGCTCGCCGAAGCCGTCGGCCGCTACCAAGTCGCGTTGGAACGCTACACCCGCTTGCAGGAATCGGTCGTGCCGACCTCGGAGGAAACCTACAAGCTCTCGTTGGAGGCATTTGATGCGGGCGAAACCGATTTCCTACAACTGTTAACAGCACAGCGAACACTCTTCACGACTCAATTGAACGTCCTGGATGCCGCCGGACAAGCCAAGCAGGCTGCTGCGGAAATCGAAGGCCTGTTGGTGACTCTGAGCCTGTGATTTCCCGCGATACCGCCACCAGAAGATGCGTAATCTGACGAAAGTTTGACATTACTATTGGACTGGTATGGTCGTTTCCACCGTATCGACCGATAATACCGTTGTACCGTACCCGAAGGATGTTTTTGTGTCTGTCGTTTGTCGTCTCACTACCGTCGCCGCATTACTGCTGCACCTGATTTTCGGGTGTTCGCTGCATCATGCTGACGCGTGTGGGCACCACGACCATGACGGATGCCAGCACACCTGTTCAGCGGCTGATTCACCAAGTGTCCACGACGATCACGCGTGTGGCCACGATCACGAGCATGATTGCTCGGGTGAAGAAGAGACGGTGGATTCGATCCACAATGCGATCGAGTTAGCGGCTCCGTGTTGTGCCTGCGAGTCGCAACCCTGTGATGGAAACCATCCGGGGTGCCATGGCGTCGTCGAATGCAGTTTTGTGCCTTCAAGTGATGTCGTGTTCATCATTGATGCTCCGTTGGTCGCGTTCGTGACTTATGAGCACGATCCGATGCTGAGCTTCATTAGTTCGCTATCGGCCCGTCATTTGAATCAGCGGTCGCCGCAGGTTGCGACGGACTCTCTCTCCCATTGTGCTTCTCTCTGCACGTGGATCATTTGAATTGAAGATTGTTGATTGAAGATTGACGATTTGGAAAGGCGTTTGCGCGTCGCCAGATTGTTGAATCCTTCAGTCCTCTTTTGAAATCTACATTCTTCAATCTCAAATCATCAATGTGTTTGCATGTCCACGCTAAGAGCTTGGCTGGTGCGCCTGCGCGGCCCCGTTTTGACCGTCCTGGCGATGGCAATCGCGATCGTCGTCGGCGCGTTCGCCTTTACCGACTATCCACAACAATTTGGCCTCGTTGCCACTGCAATCGTTGAGTCTGATCCGCACGCGGGTCACGATCACGGTCCAGGTGAACACGATGACCACGGCGACGACGACCATGCCGGACATGATCACGATGGTCACGAAGCGGGTCAGTCGATCGAATTGAGCCAGCAGGCTCGTGCGAACTTGCGGTTGAAGACTGAGGCCGTCACCGTTGGACCGTACACGAGCTACATCGAGGTCCCCGGCATGGTGACGCGCTGGCCCGGTGAAACGCACGTGTCGATCACGTCGCCACTGACGGGCGTCATTAACGCGATCAATATCTCTCGTGGCGAGATGATTAAGAGCGGCGAGCCGTTGTTCACGCTTCGGCTGACGCACCAAGACCTCGTCAATACGCAAGAAGACTTCCTCTCGCAGCTCGGGCAACTGGATGTCGAGGAGCGGGAGATTCAGCGGCTGACTTCGGCGTCCCGTTCGGGCGCGATCGCTGGGAAAACGCGAATAACCCGCGAGTACGAACGCGACAAATTGCAGGCGAAAATCCGTGCGGCGAAGCAGTCAATGTTGCTGCACGGTTTGAGTGAAGACCAAATCGCAAGCATCGAACGCACTCGCACGTTGGTCCGCGAAGTCGTCGTGACGGCCCCCTTGGTCGAAGAAGACAATTCACTGCATCACGAATCGCTGGGCGAAGCGAACAACCGAGTCTCGGGCAACCCGAGTGCAAGATTAGCGGCAATACAACCACCGCCGATGTCGCTGCCTTCGCACAATCACATTGACGCTGAGTTCTTGGTCACAGAACTGAGTGTTCGACGCGGCGAATCTGTTAGCGCCGGTCAGCAGATCGCGCAGCTGTCGAATTACAGCCGCTTGCTAATCGAAGGCCAAGCCTACCAGCGTGACGCAGGTCTGTTGCGAAAGGCTGCCGATTCGGGTGCTGAATTGCAAGCCACGATGACCGGTGCGGGCGACGAAGTCGAAACGATCACGGGATTGAACGTGGTCTACATCGGAAACGAAGTCGGTACTGAATCACGGTCGCTGCCGTTCTATGTCGGACTGACCAATGAGATCGAACGCAGCGAACAGGGTGGCGAAAAACGCTACGTCTGTTGGCGATACACGCCCGGCCAACGACTAACCGTTCGGCTACCACAGTCGCAAGTCGTGGACGCGATTGTTGTTCCCAAGGACGCGGTTGCCGAAGAAGGCCCCGAGCGATTCTTGTTCGTCGAGAACGGAGATCACTTTGATCGTGTTCCGGTGGAAGTCATTGCGTCGGACAGCGTCAACGTCGCGATCAAGAACGACGGCCAAGTTTGGCCCGGTCAGACGATCGCCGTTAGCGGTGCTCATCAATTGCAGATGGCGATGAAGAACCAGGCGGGCGGAGCCATTGATCCCCACGCAGGGCACAACCACTGAGTTGTTCGCTTTGCCAAACCAAATCTTTGAGGGATCAAGATGCTAGATAAAATCATTCACTTCTCGCTGAACAGTCGACTGATCGTCTTGGCGGTTGCCGCGATCATGCTGGGCGTTGGTGCGTGGCAATCCTTGCAATTGCCGATCGACGTGTTTCCAAACTTGAACCGGCCGCGTGTGGTGGTCATCACCGAAGCGCCGGGGATGGCACCAGAAGAAGTCGAGACGCTGATCACGTTTCCGTTGGAGACCACGTTCAACGGTGCCAGCGGCGTTGAGGCAGTCCGCAGCAGCAGCGGCATCGGTCTGTCGGTGATCTATGTCGAGTTCGAGTGGGACACGGACATCTACAACGACCGACAAGTCGTCAATGAGCGTTTGCAACTTGCCGCTGAGCAATTGCCCGACGGCGTGAAACCAACACTCGCACCCATCTCGTCAATCATGGGACAGATTCTCATGTACGGCATGTGGAGTGAAGGCGGCAAAACCGAGCCGATGGAGGTTCGCACGCTGGCCGATTGGGTCGTCCGTCAACGATTGCTGACGATCCCCGGTGTGTCACAAGTCTTTTCAATGGGCGGCGGCCGGATGCAGTACCAAGTGCTGGTGAATCCGGACTTGCTGCGTGAATTCGGACTGACGATGGACGATGTCCACACCGCTGTCAGTGAGTCCAATCTGAACGCGACCGGTGGTTATCTGGATCAGCGTGGTGCGAACGAGTTGCTGGTTCGAGGACTCGGGCGAATCACGAGCCTCGCCGACCTGAAAGAGATTGCGATCACACTTCGGGACGGTCGCCCGATCACTTTGGGCGACGTGGCCAAAGTCGTCGAAGGCCCGCAAGTCATGCGTGGCGATTCGTCCGCGTATCTACGCACTGATGATGGGACGGTCGAAGGCGGCCCCGCAGTGGTTTTGACGATCAACAAACAGCCGGGCAGCGACACTCGTGCCGTCGATCAAGCGATTGCCGAAGCGCTCGAAGAATTGAAGGTGTCGCTGCCGGACGACATCCGAATCGCCAACGTCTATTCGCAGCGTTCATTCATCGACCGAGCCATCGACAACGTCGTCGAAGCTCTTGCCGATGGCGGCGTGCTGGTCTTGGTGATCTTGTTTCTGTTCTTGCTGAACTTTCGCACGACGTTCATCACGCTCACCGCAATTCCGCTGTCGATCATCGCAACCGCGTGCGTTTTCGCCGCTTTCGGTCTGTCGATCAACACCATGACGCTCGGCGGGTTAGCGGTTGCCATCGGGGAACTGGTCGACGATGCGATTGTAGACGTGGAAAACATCTTCCGCCGGTTGAAAGAGAAC
>NZ_JBICHO010000582.1:0-12996 GCF_043100905.1 Rhodopirellula sp. JB055
CACGGGGCCGGTTGATTGTCGCTGCCGGTCTTGCCGAGGGTGGTCAGGCGACTTAACCGTTCATTGTTATCCACATGAGAGAGAAGCAAAATGCGTAAACTGATCAAAAACAAAAAGGGCCAAGGATTGGTCGAGTACGGCATCTTGGTTGGCGGGATTGCTTTGGTCAGCCTCGCTGCGACCGCAATTTTGGGGCACAAAACCAATGACCTGATTGCAACCGTTGCAGCGGCATTGCCGTGTGCACACGAAGACGAAACAGGGCCGATCGTCAGCGGCAAGTTGGTGAATACGACTTCCAACGAGGAAGGCGGCCTGATCCTCGATGCCAACTCGCCAGGATCGATCGAAGGCAACTTGGGGATCGAGAATATCGGTGCGTTGGTTGTCGAAGCCGAGCACGACCATCCCTGAACTGGAGGTCGGTTCGCTGGTTTGCTAACCGGTTGCTTGGCAGTCGTAAGGCTGCCGAGCAATTTTCTTTCTTTGTGCCTGGCTGCATTGTGCTTGTCGAAAGCAAAGCTGAAAAAAAATGTCATTTGCAATAATGCTCGTTTTTAAATTGACGAGTGGTTGGCGTGATTGAATCGTTGTTCGTGCTCTGCTTGCCAATCATTGTTTGTGGAGTTGCCACTTTCTTTGATTTACGAACGCGGGAAATTCCCGATTGGGTTTGGGGTGTCTTGGTGTTGGCTATGCCCGTTCGCGGGTTGATCGTCGGTCAGATGCTTCCTTGGTGGCAGTATGCAGTCGGCGGAGTGTTGGCCCTGCTCTTGGCGTTGATCGTGGGCAAAGGGGATCGGTTTGGTGGTGGCGATATCAAACTGTTCGGAGCGCTCGGTCTCTGGTTTGGTGTGTTTGCTGTTTTCCCGCTTGCGCTCTGGATCGCAATCGCCGGTTTGCCGTTGGCGGTCATAGCCGCCGCACGGAAACAATCAGACTTTGCTTATGCACCTGCAATCTTTTTGGGGGTTTGTGTGCATTGCTTTTCTCCGAATTTGCTTCAACGAATTATGCTGTAGGCATTCTTTGAGTTTATCCGTTTCGATCGGGAACGAACTGTCAAGGAAGGCATTTACGAATGATGAGTGACTGATGGCAAAACAACGACGATCCGCCGTTCGCGGTTACTATCTTCCGATCATCATGATGGGTGTTACCGTGACTGGTCTGCTCGGTTTGTCGGCGATGGCGGTCGCGTGGACGCTCGGGTTTTTCGACAGCGATGCGGTGGCGAAGTCCGAGCCGATCGATCGAACGGGGCAGCTTGCATTTCCCGCAACCGTGCGCCCGATGAATGCGTATGAAAGGGTGACCAAGGACGATTTCATCAACCCGCGGACCAAACAGCTCAACGTGGTCTGGTTACCCGAGGCGATGGCGGACGCCGCCTCGCGGAACATGGGTGATCTGATTGGCCGCGTGTTGAGTCGTGATAAGCAGGCCGGGATGGTTCTCAGCGAAGCCGACTTCATGGAAAAAGGAACTCGGCCGGGGCTCGTTGCCGGGATTCCCCCTGGCAAATTTGCGATGTCTGTTCCCGCATCAGGGATCCCGGGCCTGGAACAACTGCGAGGCGGCGATCGGTTTGACTTGCTGATCTCTTTGCCCAAACGCGAGGGCGAAGAGCTGCTTTCCAATAGCGAACCGGCCGCTCTGTTTGGTGGCATCAAGCCGCCGTCGCTGCGAGCGGGACAACTCTCGCGACAACATGGTGTGAAGCACTTGGTTACCAATGGCACACTCATCAACCTATACAGCGGATCGAAACGCTCGACGAATGGGCCTACTGGGCTGACGGTTCCACCAAGCAGCAGTCGCTCAAAGTCAAAAACGACGCAAACGGTCTATGCCGAGTTGGCGGTGGATCCAGAAGAGATCGGCCCGCTCACCGAAGCGATCTCGATGGGAACCAGGATGACTTGCGTGCTTCGCAGTGGACAGCCTGATGGCAACGTCGACGATGGAGTGTCGACCGAGGGAATGGTTCCGGTGATCACCACGGCCAAGCCGGTGGATGCGTTCTCGGCGTTGACGGACGAAAACTTGATGGAGGAGTCAAGCGGTCGATTGCACTACTACTATTTCCCGGCTGACAAGATTTCGGATCAATGGATCACCGATCCGGCGGATCTTTACGGCCGCGTGGTCGCGCGACCGCTCAGGCGTGGATCGTTTATTACCGAAAACGACCTGCTTACGCCCGGCACACGGCCAGGAATTTCGGCCGGCTTGCAACCAGGCATGGCTGGAATCAGTTTGTCCAAATCGAACGTCCAAGGGTTCGAAAAGCTATCGGTTGGCGACCGCTTCTCGATCTTGACGCGAGTGCCGGGTGAAGTCACTGCTTCGAAGCCCGATACGACTTGGGCAACTTTGCTCGGCGGACAGCCAACAGAAGACGATGCTCGGGTCGCGGAGATGGTGCGAACAGGAATCCGCGAAGTGGTACGCGATGCGGTTTATTTGGCACCGAGTGATGAGGAGACGGTGATCGTCGGAGTGCCCGAAATGGATGTCGCCAAATTGGCTCAGCTCATTCGCGACAAAGTCGAGGTGTTTGCGGTCGCGAGGTCGAGTCATGAGGATTTGGATTCGGTAAAAGTGGATTCAAGCGATTCTTCCGCTCAGCGATTGGTTGTGCAAAACCAACCGGCCGATCTATTCGAACCCGTTCAGAAGCAAGCAGGCAAAGTTGCTGTTCCGATTTTGGTTCAGGACGTTCCGGCTTATGCGGAGCTCTCGATCGATGACTTCATTGATCCCACCACCGGTCGTATTCAGACGTTCTACTTTGATCCGACGAATGTTCGAGAAGATTGGGAACTCGATATTCGCAACCTGATTGACCGCGTGCCGCTGCGTCCGCTGCGTGCCGGACGTCCGGTGAAGGCAACCGATCTGGCGTCACCCGGGACACCCCCGGGGCCGGCCATTGGTTTAGAACCTGGCATGCGTGCCGTCACTGCGAACGCATCGCAAATCGTTGGATTGGAAACGCTGCAAGTGGGAGCCGTGTTCGACCTGGTTGCCGCTCGCGGAGTCGAAGTCGACTCGCTCGGCGACAGCGTCCGGAGATCGATCGGTAGCGGTGATGCCGTCAAAGAGGCGACCAAACTCCCCGCTGGACGCGTCTCGGCGTCACGTACAGTTGCGGCAAGAGTCAAGCTGCTCTCCAACACTGGTACGACTCAGATCGCAGTGCCTAAGTCCACCGGCGTGACCGAAACGCAAACCCAAACGCGTTTGACCGCAGATGGTTCAACGATTACCGAGACAGTGAAGGCGGATCCGATCGCGATGGAAGAACGCACGGTTCAGCAATTCGTGCTAGCGGTCCCCAGCGAGTCAGTCGGCATGGTGTTGGGATTGCTTGACAATCAAAACCCGTTGTTTGTTTCGGTGCGTCCCTTGGTTGAAGAACACCACTCCGTCGACGCGAGTGGAAAGCGGGCCAATGAAGAGCAACCCGTGCATGCCGTCATTCAAGAGCACGTCCGTGGGATGGAAGTCAACAGCGAAGTCTTCTTGACCGACCGCGCTGAACCTTTGGCAGCGGCACCGGTATCAGCCGGTAACAACGCGAATGCGTTTGAGGGCTATTGATGAACGACGCCAAATTTGCTCCACGCGTTCTTGTCTTTGCACATGACGAAGCGGTCGGACGCGAGATTCGTGACGCAGTGCGAAACGGTGCCGCTGACGGACCGATCAACGTGTACGTTACCACCGACCTGACCCAAGCCGTCGATACCGTGCGGGCTCGCGAACCGAACGCGGTGATGATTGAGTTGTCAGGCGATCTATCAAATGATCGTACTCGCATCGGTGAATTGCGTTCGATCCACTCGGACCTCATGTTGGTCGGGGTGTACAGTGCCGAAGGCAGCAATTCCAACATTCATTCAGGCTACTTGGTCGAGTTGGTTCGGCTCGGTGTGAGTGATTTTCTGCGTCGACCGATCGCGGACGGTGAACTCAATGGTTTTATGAACCGATTGACCCCGAGTGGGCAATCCAATGAGCCGACTCGCAGCGGCACTTGCGTCGCCTTCGTCAGCAATAAAGGCGGTGTCGGCAAGTCCAGTATGGCGGTCAACACGGCGACTGCGTTGGCTCTGAAATATCCCAATGAAGTCCTGTTGATCGACGCGTCGTTGCAGATGGGCGTGTGTGCCCCGATGCTGAATTTGACACCCGAGACTTCTTTGTTGGATGCCTTTGAGCAACGCCAACGACTCGACAGCACGCTCATTCGTCAGTTGGCGACGCCGCATGAATCGGGCCTGCTATTGCTGGCCGCGCCTTCGGACCCGATCGCTGCGGCTGACATTGACGATCAATCGATCGTGCGGGTGTTGAACCTCGCACGCCGCACCTTCCGCTTTGTCATCGTTGATACGTTTCCGCTATTTGACCAAGTCGTGATGAGCGTCTTGGACATCGCCACGCGAGCCTATGTTGTCTTAGACAACGTCGTGCCCACGGTGCTCAGCGTGGTGCACCTGCTGCGTTTGCTAGAGAATTTGCAGTATCCGCCAGAGCGGTTGCGGATCGTGCTCAATCGCTACCAGCAGTTGCCGGGTAATCCGTTGGTCGATGACGTGTCGCGTTCGTTGCGAGTGCCAGTCGATCATGTGCTGCCGTACGACAAACGAATGATCACCGCTGCTAACGTGGGCCGTCCCTGCTCGATGGATTGGGTGAAGTGGTCGAAACTGCACCGCGAGTTGAAAGAAATCGCTAGCGAGATTGCTGCCTTGCAACCTGTTGCTAACGAGGGACAGGCATGAGCAATGTCCCTCACCACGACGACATTCAGTCAAACGAAGAATCCGGCGACGCGGGCAGGCTCGCTCGGCAGCGACTGTCCAAAGTCCGTTTTCAAGTTCCCAAAGATCGGGCCTTGGAACGCGAGTCTGCGAAGAACGCGTTCAGTGTTTCAGCCGATGTGACGACCAAATCCAAAACGGCGGATTACGTCACGGTCAAATCTGGTCTACACAAGCGGTTGTTGGATCTGCTTAACGAAAGCCGGTTTGTGGGTGCTTCGGACGATGTTCTGGAAGAAGCGGTTGTCGAGTTTGTCGAGCGGATCCTCGAGACGGAAGATCTTCCACTCAACGCCGTGGAAGAACGACAACTTGCCGACGACCTCAAGGAAGAAACGTTGGGCGTCGGGCCGCTCGCGCCCCTTTTGGGTGACCCCGCCGTGACGGACATTTTGGTCAATCGCTATGACCAGGTTTACATCGAACGATTTGGGCGTCTTGAAAACGCGGATGTTCGTTTTCGCGATAGCGAACACTTGGTTCGTATCATCCAACGCATCGCGGCTCGCGTCGGGCGGCGGATCGATGAAAGTTCGCCGATGGTCGACGCCCGGTTGGCCGATGGCAGCCGCGTGAACGCAACGCTTCCTCCGGTCACCATTGATGGGCCAACGTTGTCGATTCGTCGTTTTGGTAAACGGCGATTCCGGCAAGACGACTTGATGCGATTGGGGATGTTCTCGCCGGCGATGCGGGACTTCATGCACGCCATGGTGGGTTCGCGTAGCAATGTGGTGGTTGCCGGGGGAACTGGTGCGGGTAAATCGACTTTTCTTGGTGCATTGTGCGAGGCGATTCCATCGTCGGAGCGGATCGTGACCATCGAAGACGCTGCGGAACTTCAACTCGACCAGGTGCACGTCGTTCGCATGGAAACGCGGCCACACAACTTGGAAGGAACTGGGCGAATCTCGGCTCGTGACCTGGTCATCAATGCTTTGCGGATGCGGCCTGATCGGATCATCGTCGGCGAGGTTCGTGGTGGCGAGGCGCTCGATATGTTGCAGGCGATGAACACCGGGCACGATGGAAGTTTGACGACGGTGCACGCGAACAGTCCTCGCGATGCGGTTTCGCGGTTGGAAACGATGGTGTTGATGGCGGGACTCGATCTGCCGTCGCGTGCGATTCGCGAACAAATTGCGGCCGCGATCGACTTGATCATCTCGGTACGGCGGTATGACGATGGGATTCGACGTGTGGAGTCAATCTCGGAGTTGACCGGGATGGAGGAGTTGACGCCACAGTTGCAGGAGATCTTTGTTTTCAAGCAAACCGGGCGAAAAGATCGTCAGATTGTCGGTGACTATCAACCGACCGGGATCGTCCCGCGTCGGGTTCATATGCTTCGCGAGCGATGGATCGATAACCCGCAAGAAAAGTTCCGCAGCGCCGGCGGTAACAGACGATGGCCGGCGTGTTTATCGGAATCTTCGCGATCATGTTGCTAGGCGGTCTCTTGGCCGTTGGCATCGCGTTGCACCGGAGTCAATTGGCCGCCGTGGCCCGTGGTCGATTGTTCGAGCAGGCCGCTCACGTCGAAGGCATTGAGGACGACGAGGATGCAGCGACGGTGATACGCCATCGGCGTAGTCCTGTGTTGAGGCGATATTGGTGGCTGGGAATTCCGATCGCTGTTCTCGTCGTTGGGGCCGTTTGGTTTTGGCTTGGGATCCCATGGCCCTATCTCATCGCGTTTTTCGTGATGATCTTGCTGTGTGCGTCCCAGGTCGATGCGATCTTCCTGCAAATGCGGATTCAAAAACTGGAGCAGCAGCTCGCCGATTCGATCGACATGATGGTTGCGGCGGTGAAGTCGGGAGCGGGCCTGCAATCGGCACTGGAGTCGAGTATCAAGCAAACCAAGCGTCCTTGGGCCACGGAGGCCGAGCAGTTGATCCGAGCGGTTCGATACGGTGAGGATCCTGTCGAAGCACTGGGTGATCTATCCGAGCGTTTGCCGCTGGAGAGTGTGTTGTTGTTCACGCAGACGCTCGCCGTGAACTGGAGGATCGGCGGGCGGTTGGCGTTGACGCTGGCAAACGTCGGTCGGACGGTTCGCGATCGGATTGAGTTGACCCGGCGAATGAACGCGATGACGACACAGGCTCGATTGTCCGTGGTTAGCGTGATCGCAGTGACCTATTTCATCGGCGCCTTGATTTGGCGAAATGATCCGGAACGGATGACCGGTTTTTTGACGAGCTTCATCGGCCAGATGATGGTTTCGATCGGTATGCTCCTGCAGGCCGTTGGTGTGGTTTGGATTTCGTGGATGAGTAAGCCGAAGTTCTGATCATGAATCACAGACTCAAGTCAACAGTCGCGAAGCGACGACATGCATTAGCCCCGGACGTTAGTCCGGGGTTTGCGGCGCCACCTCGGCACGGTCGAGTCCCGAAGGGACGGCATGTCGTTGCCGCGCGGACCGTGTTTCCAACATCAAACGCGGTCGGAAACGTTCGGTCGTTCGACGTTGATGACCGTCATTGCGTCGGCCGATCTCATGGCGTCCCTACGGGACTCTCGTTTTTGGGAACCAACCTATCCATAAACTCGCGTCCATGGCTATCGCATGTCGTCCCTTCGGGACTCGCTTGCCACCGAGTCGCAACGCGACGGTATGCATTAGCCCCGGACGCCAGTCCGGGGTTTGCGGCGCCGTCTTCCCGCGATAGAGTCTCGAAGGGACGGCATGATTCTTTCTTAACCTTCGGAGCGTGCTAATGTCCTCGCATCATGGCATCCTCCTGCATGTGGTCTTTTCCACCAAGTATCGAAAGCCGGTCCTCCATGACGATTGGCGTGACGATCTATTCGGCTATATCGGCGGCACGATCCGAGAACACAAAACAACCCTTTTGCAATCAGGTGGCATTGAGGATCACGTCCATCTTTTGATTCGATGCCACCCGCAATTCGCTATCTCTTCGACGATTCAACTGCTCAAGGCGAACTCATCCAGATGGATTAACGAAGAGCAACAGCTACCGAGAAAGTTTCAGTGGCAATCCGGGTATGGTGCGTTCTCCGTCAGCCATTCGAAGGCGGAAACGGTGAAGCGTTATATCGCGAACCAACGTGAACACCACCGAAAGCGAACATTCCAAGACGAGTACCTTGCGATTCTTAAGAAGCATGAGATCGAATTCGATCCGCAGTATGTCTTTGAACAGGAGGTGCATGGATGAACGCATCGCGAGTTTGTTCAGTCGCAACGCGACGGTATGCACTAGCCCCGGACGTTAGTCCGGGGATTGTTGCGTCGCCACCGAACGATCGAGTCCCGAAGGGACGGCAGGTCGCTGCGCCGCGGACCATGTTGGCAACGTCAAACGTCATCGGAAACGTTCGGTCAATTGACGTTGATGACCGTCGACAGGTTGGTCCGTCTCATGCCGTCCCTTCGGGACTCGGTGTTTTCGTGGGGGCCCTGTCCATGGACTCACGTCCATGGCTAACGCCTGTCATCCCTTCGGGATTAGCTTGCCGTCGAGTCGCAACGCGACGGTATGCATTAGCCCCGGACGCTAGTCCGGGGATCGTTGCGACACCTCCTCACGGTCGAGGCCCGAAGGGACGGCAGGTTGGATGCGCACAATCCGCGTTTCCAACGTCAAACGCCGACGGAAACGTTGGGGCAATCGACGTTGATGATTCTCGTCAGGTCGTTCCGTCTCATGTCATCCCTGCGGGACTCGGTGTTTTGGTGGGTGCCCTGTCCATGGACTTGCGTCCTTGGCTTTTGCCTGCCGTCCCTTCGGGACTCATGCACGGCATCACTGCGGGGCGAACCTGATGTCGAGCATCTTCCCCATCATCGTTGCTGTGTTGCTGCTCGTCGTTGCGTTGGTTTTGCTGCGGTATGCGTGGGCGTGGATGCTCAGCAGCCAGCGACTCGCGACCGGAACCGCTGCGGTCGACCAACTCGATGAGGAGGCGTTGCCGGCTCAGCGGTCTTGGCTTGGATGGTGGTTGTTTCAGGCTGGTTTTCGGAGGAATAACGCTGTCACGATCTTTGTTCTCGCGACAATTGCCTCAACGCTACTCGCCATTCTCGTTGCGATCGCGATCTACCAGAGTCAGGTCATCTCACTGTTGGAGGCCCTTCTGCGAGCGATCCCGGGCAACGTCGGCGAGGTGTTTTTGCCGTTGGTTTGGCTCAGTCCACTCGCCGGGATCGCTGTGTTGGGAGCACTGCCTGCGGTGATCGTGCGATCCCGTCGTCGCAAACGCGTGACTCAGATCGAGCAAGATCTACCGCTGACATTGGACTTGTTGGCAACGCTGGCCGAAGCAGGGCTGAGTTTCGATGCGGCTTTGGATCGGGTGCTCGAGACGCAGCGTCGCCAGAGACCGCTCGCCGAAGATTTCCGCTTGTTCCGGTTGGAGATTCTCACGGGACGCGGACGAGTCGACGCATTGCAGCGTTTGAACCGGCACGTCAATGTTCCTTGGTTTGGTATTTTTGTGTCGGCACTGATTCACGCCGAGCAAGTCGGCGCAGGACTCGCGGCAACGTTGCGGGCGCAAGCCGATGACCTACGCGGTCGTCGACGTGAACGGGCTCTTGCGATGGCCATGGCGGTGCCTGTGAAATTGCTTTTCCCCCTGATCGTTTGCTTCTTGCCTGGCATCATGATCGCGTCGCTTGGCCCGATCATTTTCCAAATCGTGCAGGTGCTCGATCAGTTCGCTCGTTCGTCGTTTGGGGGGTAGCTGTGCGATTTCCGAAGCTGGGAAGGTGGGAGGATGCGGATACCGGCGAGATCCTCGTCGAGCGATTGCATGTGGCAGAGACCTTTTGGCAACGACTGCGGGGCCTGCAGTTTTCACGACCGCTTGAGCCCGGCAGCGGGTTGCTGTTGCGGAATTGCAGTTCCGTACACACGATGTGGATGCGTTTCCCGCTCGATCTATTTTTTCTGAATGAAGATTGGGAAGTGCTGGAAGTGCGGCGTGACGTGAAACCATGGCGCGTTGTTGTTCCCAAGGCGAAAGACGGTGCCCATGTGATTGAGGTCGCTGCTGGCTGGCAGGTGCGTGGCGAAAAGGGGGTGAGCACGCAATTGATGCCAGACGACCCTTGTTCACCACCGCCCGGCGGAGAACGCGTAGAGAAGAGATTGGATGCTACCAATCCGGAATAATCGACAAAAACGGGTTGCTTGCACTTGCATACGGTTTGCACTTGCGTATGTTGTGGTTCCCGTTCGTTGCGACGAACACGGGGCCGGTTGATTGTCGCTGCCGGTCTTGCCGAGGGTGGTCAGGCGACTTAACCGTTCATTGTTATCCACATGAGAGAGAAGCAAATGCGTAAACTGTTCAAAAACAAAAAGGGCCAAGGATTGGTCGAGTACGGCATCTTGGTTGGCGGGATTGCTTTGGTCAGCCTCGCTGCGACCGCAATTTTGGGGCACAAAACCAATGACCTGATTGCAACCGTTGCAGCGGCACTGCCGTGTGCACACGAAGACGAGACAGGACCAATTGTCAGCGGAAAGTTGGTTGCTACGACTTCCAACGAGGACGGAGGCCTGATACACGATGCAAACTCGCCAGGGTCGATTGAGGACAACTTGGGGATTGAGAATATTGGCAGCCTGGTTCTTGAAGCTGGTCACCACTAACAGGACATCCGTTTCGTTAGAGCGATCGATCGGGGGACTGGACCTGTTATTCGCGGGTCCTAGCGAACGCATGCATGTTTTGATTCGCTTCGAACTCGGGTGGGTATCGCTCACTGCGATTCTGTTGTTGAAAGTTTGCTCGATTTGAAAGCTAAACGCATGTAAGCTTGCGTGCGTGTTGGGGTGAAATGGAGTCAACAGATCGCTGTGGTGATTCTCGATCGAGGCACAACGCTGGTTTAATTGGTGCTGGTGTCTGCCCGCGAGTACAAGTCCTACCTTGTATCTGATGCTCTTTAAAATTGTTTAATGTCGGTTCTTGGAAGCCAATGAACATACGTGCTTTGTCTGCTGCGATTTGGCTAGTGGCAATTGTCGTCGTTGCGTATGCGAGTAGTTTTCAAGGGCTCTTCTTCTTTGATGATGAGCATATCTTTCGTGATGGAATCCGGTCTTGGCCGACAATGACCGAGTTCTTCCGTCCAGGAAGATCACTGGTCAACTTGACCTTCACCGCGAATTTGAAGGTCAATGGTTTCGATCCGTGGGGATATCATCTTGTGAACCTTGCGGTGCACTTGGCTACGGCACTGACAATTTGGAGCGTCGCGAAATGGGGGGCAGATCAAGTCTTTGGTCAAGGCAAATGTCATTCAGAACAGGTCTATGTAAGTGACAGCACACTTTTCGGTTGGACTGTTGCTGTTCTCTGGGCTGTTCACCCGCTGACAACCGAGTCTGTCACCTACGTCGTTCAGCGCTACGAGGCTATGGCTGTGCTGTTCATGTTGCTGACGCTGCGTTGCTGGTGTGGAATCATGGAGGGCCGTCCTGGGTATCTTCTGGGCGTGTTTCTTTTCTCATGGTGTGCCGTTCTTTCGAAGGAAATAACGCTCGCCCTGCCGTTTGTGTTGATCGCGTGGGAGTTCTTTTTCAGAAAACACGTCAATCAGAGTCAAGGGGATCCGCCGGCGAATCTCCGGTTGGTCAAGTCGATCGGAGCATTCTTCGTCTTCACTTCTTGGATAAGCCAAGTGATGGTTGTAGGGGGCTACCTTGCATCGCAAACAGCGGTTGCAACGACTTCGGATATTTTACCAAGGGTGACGGTCGATCGCGTATCACCTTGGGACTATCTCAAAACACAGTCTTGTGTCATTTTCCACTACCTTAAGTTGGTGGTCTTTCCGATCGACCTTCGTTTGGATTATGGGTGGCCAATCGAGCGGGACCCGTGGCGATTTGTTCCTTGCATGTTCGCCCTGACGTTGACGGCAGTTGTTGGTGGGTTTCTTTGGACAAAAAGAGCGGTCCTTGGTTTGTTGATCATCATGTGCTTCATCGCGTTGGCTCCCCGCTCTAGTTTTGTGCCAAGCCCCGATATGGTGTTTGAGCACCGAATGCACTTCCCGCTGGTTTTTGTGGTTGCGATTTTGCAGGTGGGACTGTTCTGGCTTGCGTTCCGGACAAGTCTTCCGCGAAAGTTTTTTGTCGGTGCTTCGCTTCTTCTGGTTTTGCTTTTTGGTGCCAGGACTCATCTTCGAAATCAAGACTATCAATCGGAGCTTACTTTCTGGAGAAAGAATTACGAGCTGTCGCCCGAAAACCCGCGGGTCAATCACACGCTCGGTATCGTGCTCGCGAATCAGGGCAAATGGGAGAAGGCGAAGTCGCTGTTTCAAACTGCGGTAGAAATTAACCCGGGTTCTGCAAAATATTGGCTTGCGTTGGGAGATGCCGAGCGAGAACTTGGGAACGTCAACGAAGCAATCGAAATCTTTACGAAGATCGTGGAATGTGGTCAGCTCGAGGGGCCAGCGCTCCAGCGACGCGGATATCTTCGCGAAGTGAAAGGAGATCTAGTAGGAGCCGAGCAAGATTACCGTCGAGCGGTGCGTTTGGAGGATGCGGAGGCCACGTATAACCTCGCCTTGCTGCTATTCAAAAGAAAGGGGTTCGAGGAAGCTTTGGTTCTCTGCAGATCACTGCAAGGCAATGAACAATTGGCTGCCGCTGTCTCGAAGTTGACGGCGTCTATCCGTAACGCTGAGAGAGAAGCTGCCAAGACGTCACGTGAGTCCTCAACTGAAACACAAAGGTGATGGTCGGTCGCTTGTCCTTGTTTGTTCCGGTCAAGGTTTTACGCTAGGAACAATTGGGAGAGCCCGCGAACTGTTTCGGCAGAAATTTACTGCAGACTGGTTTTGGGGCATCACGAGTTCATTCGCAAGCGATCCCCGATCTCTTCAACCGCAAGTCCGCTCGACGGTTTCGCGTCGCTTTGATGATGAGTTCTACACCTGATAGTGGCAATTGGTATGCAAACCGAACCAGTCAATCCGTATGCGTCCCCGGTGGGAAGTGCTGTTGATCGGGGGCGGGGTCGGTTTCGGTTGCGGCGGTGGTTTGCTTTTGCGCTGTTTGTCGGGTTGGGGTACGACTACTACCGCCTGGCGTTCTTCGGGTTTCAGCCGTTTGTGGCTTCGCTGTGGATCTTCTTCTTGGCGATTCTCTTCTCGGTCGTGACGCGG
>NZ_JBICHO010000583.1:0-14676 GCF_043100905.1 Rhodopirellula sp. JB055
ATCCCACTTCATGATCCATGGGTCGTCGTACTTTTTCTGCAGCTTCTTGAGCTTCGCCTTGTAAGCTTCCAAAACCTCGGTATGGCTGCTGCTGATCGCTAAGCAACCACCATCGCCAGGTGGAACGTCGTTGCCCGCACCGCCGTCGTGGGTTCCACGATTGAAAGGAAGGAATTTGGTGTTGGCACCGTCCAGCCGAGTCGTCATCGCGGCCTCGTACTGGCTGACGGCGAAATGCACCAAGGCACCGCGTTTGAAAGTCAGCAGCGGTTCAGGCTTGTTCGTTTCGGGATCTTTCGGCAGGCGAGTTTTCTTGTATTGGCGTGAACTCTTCAGGTGGCCATGCTCACTCAAAGCGAGTGAGAGTTCAGGAATCGGCGGATTCTTTGGAAACGCCCAGTTGTCGGGTGACGGCTTCGATTGGGATCGGAATCCCACGCAGGCAACCTTCGAGAACCAATTCGGTGCCAACCACGCCTTGGAAGCGAGCGACAATCATTCGTCCACGGCGAGCTTTTTCGAGCTTCACCATCACGATCAGGTTGTCGCCGGGGGTCACGACGCCGCGAAAGCGAACTTCATCCACTCCCCCGAAACCAACCATGGCAGCGCCGAGCAGGTCGTGTTTTTGGGTGTAGTAGCTGGAAAGCTGAGCGACTGCCTCCAGCATCACAACGCCGGGCATCAACGGCATGCCGGGCATATGGCCACGAACCCAGAATTCATTTTCTGTGATCGCTTTGTATGCAGCGCAGGCGTGCTGATCGAGATCCTCGTAGAGGATTGCGGTCAGTTGTTCCATCTCGTGCCGCTGCGGGTTGTACTCACGAATCGCTTCGATATCGGCGATTGGTTTTTCAACGTCCAGCAGGGCCGGATCCAGGATGAATTCGCTACGTGCCACGATCAGGTCTTAATTTTTTTCCGCTTTGCCTTGCGTGCCTTCGCATTGGCGGGGCGTTTGCCGTGGTTGGCTTTCTTGGTTTTCCGGTGGGGCTTGGCCACTGTATCGGTCGCTATTTTAAGAGGAGAGACGTGTGAAAATGGCAAGCAAATCGGCGATTGAAACCGTTAGCCAACGCGATCGGACATTAGCGTTCGCGATAAACGATGCGACCTTTCGTCAAATCGTATGGCGAAAGCTCCACGCGAACTTTGTCGCCTGGAACGATCCGGATGAAGTGCTTTCGCATTCGACCAGCAACATGGGCCATGACCTCATTGCCGGTTTCCAATTGCACACGAAAGCGAGTGTTGGCGAGGGCTTGTGTAACGGTGCCCTCGACTTCAAAAGCTTCTTCTTTCTTACCCAAAATTGAACCTTCTTAGCGTTTGCTAAACTGAACGCCACGGCGAGCACCGCGAAGGCCGGGTTTCTTCCGTTCCTTCATGCGTGAATCACGCGTCAGGAAGCTGCCTTCACGCATCGGGTCGTGCAAAGCCTCGTCGTGGCTGCACAGAGCACGAGCGAGACCCATGCGAACGGCTCCGGCTTGGCCGGTCATTCCGCCGCCCGAAACACGAATCAACAGGTCGACCGAATCGGTCAATCCCGCAGCTTCGAGGGTTTCAGTGATCGCGTAGCGATGTTGGTCGTTGACGAAGTAGTCTTCGATCGACTTACCATTGATAGTGATTTTTCCGCTGCCTGGACGAACGCGTACTCGGGCAACGCTGCTTTTTCGACGTCCTGTTCCCAGTGCGTCGCCGTTGATCTTGTCTTTTTTTACTGCAATCATGGATCAGACCCGCGTGATGCGGTCGGTGAGGGCATGTGGAAATCAGGCGCTGGCTTTCTTGCCGGTGCGAACCAATTCAACGGGTTGCTGAGCGGTGTGTGGGTGCTCAGGACCAGCGTAGATTTTCAATTTGCTCAGCATTTGGCGAGCGAGTTTGTTCTTTGGCAACATTCGTCGAACCGCATGGTACAGCAAGTATTCCGGTTTGCGGTCATGGCGATCTTGGTAGCTCTCCAGACGCAGGCCTGGGTAGCCGGTGTACCAAGTGTAGTGGCGGTCACGCATCTTGTTGCCCGTCATGCCGATCTTGTCGGCGTTGGTGACGATCACGAAATCACCACAATCGACGTGTGGGGTGTACTCAGGACGATGTTTTCCCATCAGCACGACAGCGATATCGCTGGCGAGTCGACCGAGGACTTCGTCGCTGGCATCCACAACATGCCATTGCTTTTCGATTTGGCCGGGTTTGGCCATGTAGGTTCGTTGAACAGCCACTGCTCACAACTTCTGACAAAAGGACACCGAAAATTTGAATCGCAGAACCTAATCGACGGAACCCAAATTCGGCAAGGGCTATTTGGGAAACGTTTGTAGGGTTTTTGGGCGAATTGGGATAGCCGTGCTAGCCAACCTTGGACGGAGGAGGCCCCGCGCTGGTGGGTTGAGCTCGGTTCTTGGCGGTTGCCGAGGCTTTCCTCTCCGGTTTCGCCGTCAGTTGAATCGGCGGAACGGAGGACGATCCACCATGAAACGTGCGTTTGCCGTCAATGGTGTGGTCAAGCACAAAAGCGCCTCCCGGCATCCCCTTTCGCGGCGAGACACGCAAGATCGCCGCGTGTCCGCACTGAGGGCATCGAATCCGGAGGCTGTGCGCGTCCAGCATCTTTTGGATGGATCGGGCAAGTTCTCGGTTTTCTTCGAGCGTTGGGAGGGATTGGCCAACCAACCCTTGCAACTTCTCCTGCATCGTCAGTCGGACGGTCCGCTGGATTCGATTCAGTTCCCACTGCAGCGCGTGGAGCATCTGCCCCGGATCGGAGGGTTTGTGGGCGGACGGTTCGTGAGCGGGGGGCGAATGGTGGTGGTTAGGCGAATGGCGATCGGTGGGTGCGTTTCGGTTGGGGGCGGCATCCAAGGCGGGCGTCCAAGCGGCGAGGTCGTTGCAAGAGATATCGGGCGCGGTCGGAAGGCGGCCAAGCGGTTTGGCGACTTTTCGGATGCGGCTCTGGACACGAGGTTATACAAAATGTATAAGTTGTCTACCGGGAATCGCTGCAATCGATTTTCTCTGTGCTTTCCGAGTTGCAGGACGAGTCGTGTCGGGGGTTAGGACCGGGGTAACCGGCTCTTTCCGTTCGAGCGGCGCAGTTAGCCAACGAAGAATGCAAACTCCGCTTTTGAAGCGACTTCCAGTGGCGATCTGAGCGAAGTTTTAAGTAGTGTCGGCCCACTGGACGTTTCCGCCCCCTTCTCGCCCGAGCAGTCAGACAGGCCCATGTCGGTCAACCCACAAACGGTCGAAGAAACCAAAGCGCAGATTCGCGGCTTGGTCAACGAAATCGCAGCACTCACCAAGAGTGGTGCTACCGCTTCGGAGTTCTATCCGGAGTTGCTTTCCAAAGTCATCACCGCCCTGGCCGCGGCCGGGGGTGCAGTGTGGCTGCTGGATGAAGACCAGCAGTTGCGACTGCAGTACCAGATCAATGCGGAGCCTTCGATTTTGACCGAAGGCACGGAGGACGCTGACCGGCACAATCGGTTGATCCGTCGCGCCGCCGCATCGGGACAATCGTTGTTGGTTCCTCCTTACAGTGGTACGACGGACGGCGACGCCGAAGGCAACCCGACTCGCTATTTGTTGGTGCTCGGTGCTCTGCAGCACGATGGCCAAAAAGATGGCTTGATCGAAATCTTTCAGCGTCCGGACACCGCTCCAGACACTCAACGCGGTTACCTGCGTTTCTTGCAGCAGATGTGTGAGCTGGCGGCTGAATGGCTCCGCAGTCAGAAACTCCGCACACTCGGTGATCGTCAAACGCTTTGGCAACAAGCCGACTCGTTCGCCCGCGCGGCTCACGAATCGTTGGATTTGAAAGAGACCGCTGCAATTGTCGCCAATGAAGGTCGACGTCTGATCGGTTGCGACCGCGTCAGTGTGGCCATCAAAAAAGGTGGCAAGTGCAAGGTTGAGGCGATCAGTGGCCAGGACACGATCGAGAACCGCTCGAACATCGTTGCAGCCCTGAACGTGCTGGCAACGCGGGTTGTCGCGGCTGGCGAACCCTTGTGGCACGACGGATCCACCGAAGATCTGCCACCCCAGATCGAGGAAGCCCTGGAAGACTACGTTGACCTTTCCTATGGCCGGAATATCGCGGTTCTCCCACTTCGCGAGCCCCAACGAAAGCTCGGCCATGAAGCTGAGATGGGTGCGGCCGGCGAAGTCGATCGGGATGACGCTCACCGCGGCGAAGTCATTGGTGCGTTGATTGTGGAGCAAATCGAATCGGATTTGCCACCTGAGATCTTCCGTCAACGTTGTGATTTGGTTTACGAGCACGGCACCCGTGCGATCGCGAATTCGCAGGCTCACTCGAACCTGTTTTTGATGCCCGTTTGGCGAACCCTCGGTCGTGCGACTTGGGTATTGCGAGCTCGAACGCTTCCCAAAACATTGGGCGTGATCGGTGCGATCGCGGCGTTGATTTGTGGATTGATCTTCATCCCGATGGAGTTTGACCTCGAAGCGGATGGCACACTCAAAGCTGAAGCTCGCCGAGAAGTCTTCGCCGGCATCGATGGCGAAGTTCGTGAGGTGCTGGTCGATCACAACTCGATCGTGGCCGTCGGTGATCCGTTGGTGAAGATGATCAATCCCGACATTGATATCGAGATTGAAGACCTTCGCGGTCAAATCCGCACCACGATGGCGGAATTGCAACGCATCCGGACTCAGTCTCGCAATCGGTCGCAGTTGAAGGCGACAGAGCGACGCGCGATTGAACTGGAAGAGGTGGAAGTCCAAACCAAACTGGAAGCTCAACGGGCCAAGCTGAAATTGAAAGAGCAACGTGCCGACGATTTGATCGTTCGTTCGCCAATCGACGGGATCGTGGTTTCGTGGGAAGTCGAAAAGATGTTGCTCAACCGTCCGATTCAAACCGGTCAGGTGTTGATGGAGATCGCTGACCTTACCAAGCCGATGTATCTCGAAATCGAGATGCCTGAAAAACGCGAAGGTCACTTGGACCAATACATCAAGGACAACAACGTTCAGTCGCTGGATGTGGACTACATCCTGGCATCCAACCCGGACGAACCGTTGCCCGCCAAGCTGCCGATTGAAAACATCTCGCTGCGAGCGGAGTCCCACGACGAGCATGGGTCGGTCATCAAGATGCGGGTCCTGCCCGACCTTGCGGAACTGAACAAGCTGTCTCCGAGTCCCGGTACGAAGCTGACCGCGGACGTCAAGTGTGGCAAGCGAGCCAGCGGGTTTGTGTTGCTGCACGAAGTCTTTGAGTGGGCCTACAAGGTCGCTTTCTGATTTCCTCCTTCTCTTCTCATTTGAACCTTCTCTCCTTGACCCTCCACCACGAGATCCCATTGATGAAATCCTGGCGATTGATCGTTGCCGTCTTGGCCGGCGTTTGCGTTGCCTCAGCGAGCGCAGAGCCTGCCATGGCGCAGACCAGCCAACGGGGTGAGACCCCGTTGATTGCGGAGTATTGCCAAGTTCGATACATCCGCAAGGTCGACATCCCTTCGGAAGTCGAAGGCAAACTCGTCGAGTTGCCCATCGAAGAAGGCATGAGCGTTGCTAAAGACGATTTGCTGGCGTTGGTCGATGACACTTCCGCACGGTTGGCTCTCGAGTTCAAAAAAGCCGAAGAGAAAGAAGCTCAACTCAACGCCGCGAACGAAGTCAACTTGAAGGACGCTCGCAACAACGAAGAGTTGGCACGAGCGGAAGCCGAGTCGTTCCGTGAGCTCTACGAAAAGGGAGCCACGCCTTACTACGAGATGAAGAAGAAAGTCCTCGAAGCGATTCGCGCGTTGCTTCGAATCGACTTGGCGGAAATGCAAAAGAAGATCGCTGAAGCCCAGTACATCGCGAAACGCAGTGAACGCGAGATCGCCGAGTTCGAACTGGACCGTCGTCGCATCACCGCATTGTTCGATGGCTACATCGAAATGCGAATTGCGCAGCTCGGTGAATGGGTGCAGCCCGGTTCGCCCATCGCAACGCTGGTTCAGCTTGATCGTGTTCGTGTTGGTGGTGACATCGACGCTCTCGCATCCAATGGCGTCGTTCGCGCGGGAGCACCGGTGCTGGTTCGCGTTTTCAACACCGCGAATCCTGACCAGAGCTTTGAAGTGAACGCACCGCTAGGGTTTGTCAGCAGTGAGGTTGATGGTCAGAAGCGCTATCGCATTTGGGTCGACATCGACAACCAAAAGGACAGCAACGGCAACTGGATGGTCAAACCCGGCATGGAAGCTGAAATCATCTTTCAGTGATCTCCCGAACGATCTTCAAGACAATCGTTCGATTTTCCTGTTCTCCTTGTCTCGCTTCTCTTTCGACCCTTTCATTCGACACTTGGCTCCATGACCACTCTGGCTGAATCACTGGTAAGCAGTTCGTCACGTGCACTGACGGTGCGCCGACGTCCTGACTTGACCGCCAGCCGTCACCACTACCAAGGGCAAGGGTACTGGGTGGTCAAAGAGCCCGTGGGATTGCAGTACTTTCGTTTTCACGACGAAGAGTATTTCATCCTGAATATGTTGGATGGGCACGTCAGTCTGCAGCAGATCAAGGACGGTTTCGAGCAACGGTTTGCGCCGCAGAAGATCACCTTCGGTGACTTGCAGCAGTTCATCGGCATGCTGCACCGCAGCGGCTTGGTGATCAGCAACTCGCCTGGCCAAGGAAAGTCGCTCCGCGAACGCGGTCGAAAAAAGAAGAACAAGGAATTGATGGGGAAGATGTCCAACGTCTTCGCCATTCGTTTTCGGGGGATCGACCCCGAGAAAATCCTCGACCGAATGTTGCCGATCTTCGGATGGATCTTCACCGTTCCGGCATTGATCTTCTTTGCTGGGTTGTTGCTAGCGGCGTCCTTGCTGCTCGCGACGCAGTATCAAACGGTGTATGCGAAGTTGCCGACGTTCCATCAGTTCTTTGCTGCGGATCGCTGGATCATTCTGGCCGCGACGATGGCGGTCGTGAAAGTCATTCACGAATTTGGGCACGGGTTGAGTTGTAAGAAGTTCGGCGGTGAGTGTCACGAAATCGGCTTCATGTTGCTGGTGTTCACGCCGTGTTTGTACTGCAATGTTTCCGATTCATGGATGCTTCCTAATAAATGGAAACGCATCTGGATCGGTGCTGGCGGGATCTATGTCGAGATGATCCTGGCGTCGATCGCTGCGTTCGTTTGGTTCTTCAGCGAACAGGGGACGACGGTCAATGATTTGTGTTTGAACATGATGTTTTTGAATGTCGTCAGCACGATCTTGGTCAACGGCAACCCGCTGCTGCGGTTTGACGGTTATTACATCATGATGGACTACTTGGAGATTCCGAACCTTCGTCAAAAGAGCACCGAGGTGCTCAAGCGTTGGTTCCAAAAGACGTGTTTGGGTTTGGAGTTGCAGGACGATCCATTCTTGCCCACTCGCAACCAATTCATGTTCGGGATGTTCACGGTCGCCAGTGTGATTTATCGCTGGGTGGTGGTGTTCTCGATCGTATGGTTCGTGATGCAGGTTCTCGAGCCTTATGGCTTGCAGGCACTCGGACGGATTCTAGCCGTGATTGGTTTCTCGGGTTTGGTTGCTCAGCCCGTTATTCAAACGTGGAAATTCATCCGCACACCTGGGAGATTGTCAAAAGTGAAACGCGGACCGTTGTTAACTTCGCTCGCCGTGGCTGGAGTGATCGTCGCTGCGGTGTGCTACATCCCGTTGCCGCACCACATTGATGCAGCGTTTGAGATTCGTCCCAGTCGGGCTGGGATGGTTTATGCCGGCGTCGTCGGACGTGTGGAGCAGACCGTTCCGGTGGGAACTCTGGTCAGCACCGGCGACACGATCGCCTTGTTGAAAAACCCTGAACTCGAAATTCGTCTGGCTGATTTGCAAGGCGAACGCAAGCTCGCTCAAGTGCAACTCGCGAACTTGAAATCGCGACGACTCGATGACACCACCGCCAAGATTCAGATCGAAACCCAAGAGGAAATGTTGGAATCGATCGAAGCGTTGTTGGCCAAGACTCAGGAAGAGTTGGATCGCTTGAACGTTCGAGCCAAGCGAGATGGTTTTGTGCTTCCACCTCCAGAAAAGGCGGAACAAGATCCCGGTGATGGGCGTCTACCTGGTTGGAGTGGGACACCTCTCCAAGAACGCAATCGGGGCGCTTTGTTGACAGCAGATGATTTGATCTGCGAGATCGGGTCGCCGGAAGCATTCGAAGCGGTCCTGATCATTGACCAAGGCGACCGGCAACTCGTTCGCGAATCGCAGGAAGTGGATTTGAAACTGGATTCCCGGCGGTTGGAAACGTTCCACGGTTCGATTGAAGAGATCTCAAAGAAACCGTTGGAAGCCGCTTCGGCATCCATGTCCAGTCAAACGGGCGGCAATTTGCAAACCGAGATCGATCCTCAAACTGGGCAAATCAAACCTCGCAGTGTCTCCTACCAAGCTCGGGTTCCGATTGAAGGAATCGATTGGCCGTTGAGGCCTGGTTATCGCGGTGCTGCCAAGGTGCATGTGGATCCAATGTCGTTAGGAGCACGTTTATGGCGAGTGATTATCAAAACATTCAACTTTGACTTCTAAGTGAGCTAGGCTTCCACCATCCTTTCCATTTGACGTGGTTTAACGCCTGGATTTTGGAAGCGATTTAAAAATTCGGATTCTTGATCTTCACCTGTCGCTTTCGCGTTGCGACGTAGGGGGGGATCACTACATTGGCCCAAAACACGCGAAACTCAACTTTCCTGTTTCCCTTTTGTTTTTTGGAGTTTTTGATGGCTGACGAAACCAAGACGTCTGACGCCCCCGCAGCAGAAAAAGCCGCTCCTGCAGAGAAGGCACAAACCCAAGCTCAGGCTCCTGTCCAAGTTCAGGTGAATGATGACAACGCCGTCGCAACCTACGCGAACTTCTGCCGCGTGACTGGTTCGCCCGAAGAATTGATCATCGATTTTGGTTTGAACCCGCAGCCAATCGGTGTGCCCAAGGAGCCCATCCAGGTCAAGCAACGCATCATCGTGAACTTCTTCACCGCGAAACGTTTGCTCGCCGCATTGCAAATGTCGGTCGCTCGTCACGAATCGGTTTTCGGTGTTCTGGAAACGGACATCAACAAACGTGTTCGTCCAGGCCTGCAACAACAGCAAGCACCTGCGAAGTCGTAATTGATTCGCAAGAATTGAGAATTCAAAAGCCATCCCGCTCGTTGATCAGTGGGGTGGTTTTTTTGTGCGCTGATTCAAGCGACGGTTGAGCCGCTGAGGGCCAAAACGGATCGCTTTGCGGACGCTGGGGCGGTTCGAGGTGGCAAAACAAGGCTCAATCGCAGAAGATGGCACTGCGTCGCCGGGACGCAGTTCAATCCAGACCGCATTCACCCACCGAACGAAAGATCGGATGTCGTCTCTCGCATCCAATTCCAATCTGTCCATCGACCCCGAATCGTTGTTGCCGCGATTCGGACTGAGCCAGTTTCGGCCAGGCCAACGGGACGTGGTCGACGCTCTTGCCACGGGAGCGGATTGTTTGTGCGTGATGCCGACCGGGGGCGGGAAAAGTCTGTGCTATCAGTTGCCATCGTTGGCCCGTGAGGGAACCACGATCGTTGTGTCGCCACTGATCGCATTGATGAAGGACCAGGTCGATACGCTGCAGCGTCGCGGCATCCAGGCGAGATTGCTCAACAGCACGCAATCGCCGGGGCAGCAAGAATCGGTGATGGAGGAAATGGCCGCAGGGAAGTTGGACTTGATCTACGTGGCGCCGGAACGATTGCGCAATGGGCGTTTTCTCGATGTGGTTCCCAAGGCCAATGTGAGTCTGCTGGCGGTCGACGAAGCTCACTGCGTGAGCGAGTGGGGCCATGATTTTCGGCCGGACTACTCGCGTCTGGGCAGATTTCGTGATCGCTACTTGGGCGGCGTGCAAACGATCGGACTGACCGCGACGGCAACACCGACCGTTCGCGATGACATCTGCGAGTTGTTGAACCTGAAACAACCGCGCGTGTTCGTGACCGGTTTCGCGAGAACGAATCTGCGGTTCTCTGTCACGCCGTGCAACAACGATGTCGCCAAACAAAACGCCTTGCGAGATTACCTTTCCAAGCAACCGGGGGCGGGCATCATCTACGGGGCGACGCGGAAACGTTGCGAAGAGATCGCGGAGTGGTTGCCTGAAAAGACGGGCCGCAAAGTCGGCGTGTACCACGCTGGCATGCATCCCGACGAACGACGCCGAGTGCAAGAAGCGTTCATGAAAGGCGAATTGTCTGCGATCGTCGCGACCAATGCGTTCGGCATGGGGATCGACAAATCGGACATTCGGTTTGTGGTGCACTACAACATGCCAGGTTCGTTGGAAGCGTACTACCAAGAAGCCGGCCGCGCCGGCCGCGATGGCGAGATGAGTCAGTGCCTGTTGTTATTCGCCTACGCCGATCGACAGATCCAAGAGTTCTTCATTGAGAACCGCTATCCATCACGAGAGACGGTGAAGAAGGTTTACGAGTATTTGCTTTCCCGCGAAGAAGACCCGATCGAATTGACGCTGGATCAAGTCCGGGAAGCGATCGGCGTTCGGGACGGCAGCGAAGCGATCGGCACATCGGAAACGTTGTTGTCCAAAGCCGGCGCGCTGCGGCGGTTGGATGCGAGTGCTAATCAGGCGGTGCTGCGGATCGACAGTGATGTGCCGACGTTGCTTGATTTCTTGCCTCGTGAAGCCAAGTTGAAACGTCAGGTCATGACCGCGATTGAAAAGGTCATTGGGCCTCGTCGCGGGGAAGATGTGTTTGTGCGGCTCAGTTACTTGGCAACCCGAGCGGGGGTGGAACGGGTTCAATTGACTCGCACATTGCGTGAGCTGACGAAACTGAAATCGTTTGACTACATCCCGCCATTTCGAGGTCGCGCCGTTCACATCATGCGGCGGGATGTTCCGTTCCATCAACTGAAAATTGATTTCGAAGAGTTGGCCCGGCGGAAGCAGGCTGAATATGAAAAACTGGATTCTGTCATTCAGTTCGCACGTTCAACCTCGTGTCGCCAGCACGTCATTCTGAAGTACTTTGGCGATCCCAACGCAGAGAATTGTGGGAAGTGTGACCACTGTGACCCGGCAGGCGAATGCATGCCCAAAGTGGATCCTTCCGCGTTGGCCGCTGCGAATGTTTCGACCGCGAATCAACTCAGTGATAGCGGATCGGTCGGTGCGTTGAGCGAGCAGGCGGGGATCGACATGGTTGCCCTGACAACTGCGATTCGTGTGATCCTCAGCGGTGTCACGCGAACGCACGGTCGTTTGGGAAAGAACCTGATCGCTCAGATGTTGGCGGGATCCAAGAACAAAAAGGTCACGCAACTGCGGCTGAGTCGGCTGAGCACTTACGGCATGCTCGCGGGCCTGAAGCAAGGTGAATTGACCGACGCGATGGATTCTTTGTTGACGGTTGGGTTGCTGGATCAAAAGGAACTGAACGAACGTCGCCCGACTGTCCACATGACCGACCTGGGACGCCAAGTGATGAACGGCCAGGTTCCGTTGCCGCCGTCGTTGCAATTGAAGTTCCCGCTCGCGAAAAAGCTCGCCAAGGTCGCAAGCAAAATTGAATCGGGTGACGTTGCCGAGGAAGAACCTGGTGACGTCGAGCCATCCGTCGTGACCGAGGTTTCCTCGTCCGCTTCGCAGACGCCGTCGTCTCCAGGGGATACGAAGACCGATGCAAGCGTGGTCGCGGCAGAGCCATTGACCACGAATGATGCGCAGGATTTGCTTGATCAAGACCTGTCGGATCGGATCAAACGGTTCCGACGTAAACGTTCCGCGGCCTTGAATGTGGCTCCACACCGGATTCTTTCTGAGTCGACGATCAAACGAGTGGTCCAGTCCAAACCAGCCAACGCGACCCAATTGGAAGCTGTGTCGGGGATCTCCAGCGAGTTCATCGAGGCGTACGGCAGCGACTTGTTGGAACTGATCGCGAACACGTTGGCGGAACACGAGGCCAACTGCCCACCGGAACCTGTGGCAGCGCCAGCAAGCGAGCCCGTGGAGACTGCGACGATCGAACCAACGTCCCGTTCAGAGGCAAAGAAATCCGAGGAAAAGCCTGCGGATCCGACGACTTGGCGGCACGAGTATTGGACATGGCGATTGTGCCGCGATGGTTACACGTTGCAGCAAGTCGCTGAAATTCGTGGCGAGTCCATCGACGCGTTGGTGGAACACTTGATCGCCGCGGCGCGAGCCGGTCAAACCATTGATCCCGCTTGGGCGGACACTCCAGCGAATGCCAAGCGTCTGCGGAATTTGTGATTCGAGGCGGCAATTGCAATGTCGGAACCGTGACCGACGTGGAATGCGTCCGTTGAATGTCCCGGCGGTTCTGGTTGGCTTGGTTGTCGTTGCGAAGCAGGTCGGCAGGAATGATCGGGTAGAACCTCACGTAGGCGAGTCTCTTTGAGACTCGCAGATGACAGCGTCTCGGAGAGACGCCCCTATCGTGATCAAGCCCAATGACTCCCGCTCACGTGCTTACTTGGGTTGGTCGTCGCCATCAGATTGAGCGAGCAGTTCGTCGATCGCACTGAGGACGCGTTCCGATTCACGCTGCAGAAGGGCGAGCAGTTCAGGGGCGTCTTGCACGCGATTTTCTCGGCCAGCTTCCTCGATTTGTTCGGCCGCGTCTTGCAACTGTTTCGCGCCGAGCAATCCGCATGCTCCTTTGAGTGTATGAGCGTTTCGACGAGCTTCGTCGTTGAGACCGGCTGGCATTTCTTGGGTGATTTTTTCGACCAACTGCGCGCACTCGGTTCGAAAGACAAATGCCAGTCTCAGCACGCCAGCGGTTCCCCCAGGAATTCGCGAGCGTGCCGAGTCCAGATCCAGGCAACCCATGTTTTGTGGCGACAGCGTGATCGCGTTGGACGTCGAGCCTGCGGAGGGAAACGCGGCGTGAGCGGCGTTGATGGTGGTCGAGCTTTGTTCGTTGGGCAGATATGGTTTGGGGGCGAACGTTTGCTCCAGCGTTTCTTCGAGCGCAGGATCGGTTGCGGGAGGCAATTCTTTTTGGAACGGCGCCAGTGCGTCGCGCAGTTTTCGGCTGTGGATCGGTTTGGTGAGGTAGCTGTCCATACCGGCTTCGCGGCAGGCGGCGGCGTCTTCGCTCATCGCCGCAGCGGTGAGTGCGATGATTGGAGTGTGGCGATCGGTACCCCATTCCTCTTGTCGAATAGCACGTGTCGCTTCGAGCCCGTCCATGACGGGCATGTGCATGTCCATCAACACGACGTCATAGGATTCGGATCGCCACTTTGAAAGCGTTTCTCGACCGTCGCTGGCGATGGAACATTTGTGGCCCAGTGATCGCAGCAGTCCAGCGATCACGTGTTGGTTGGTGACTCCATCTTCCGCGACCAAGACATGCAGTGCAGCCATTGGTTGGCGGGTGGGGCCGCCCAAGTCTTCTTCTTCATCGTCTGTTTCGCTCAGCATGGAGGCTGGGCAAACCGGCATTTTGAGATCGAAGGAAAAGGTCGTGCCGATGCCGACTTCGCTCTGCAAACGCAGTTGCCCGCCCATCAACTCGACGAGTTGGCGGCTGATGCTCAGTCCCAAGCCGGTTCCTCCGAAGCGACGTGTGGTGGACGCGTCCGCTTGGGTGAATGGATTCAGAACCGCGTCCTGTTGGGCGGGTGGAATTCCGATGCCGGAGTCACAAACGCTCCAGCGGAGTTCCACCATGTCCTGGCGGGCAGGCGGTGTTTCGTCGTTGCCAGACGATTGCGGATCATCCCCCGACGAAGAGTCTCGACGAAGGATTTCGATTTGCACGCGCACGCCGCCGTGATCGGTGAACTTGATGGCGTTGCCAACCAGATTGGTCAGCACTTGGCGGAGTCGGCCGGGATCTCCAATCAAGCGATCGGGAATGTCCGCTGAAAGATCGCATTGCAGTTCGAGCCCCTTTTGAGAAGCGCTGAGGGAAAACGAACGGAGCGTTGATTCAACGGTTTTGCTGAGTGAAAACGGGACGGATTCGAGTTCGAGTCGGCGGGCTTCGATCTTGGAGAAGTCGAGAATGTCATTGATCAGACGCAGCAATCCGTTGGAGGATTCTTGGATGATCTGAACGTAGTCCTGTTGATCGGGATCGAGTTTGGTTTGCGACAGTAGGTCTGTCATGCCGATCAAGGCATTCATGGGCGTGCGAATTTCGTGGCTCATGTTGGCCAGGAATTCGCTCTTGGATCGGTTGGCTGCATCCGCCATGCGAACGGCTTCGTGCAGCGCCGCTTCGGAGCGTTTGAGGTCGGTGATGTCACGTGAAATTCCAAACGTTCCGATGATCTCTCCTGAGTCATTGCGAAGCGGCATCTTGGTGTTCATGCACCAAGTGTCATCGCGATCTGGCCAAGTTTCGCGTTCGACTCGATCGACCAGGGCTTCCCCTGTTTCGATCACCTGCAGTTCATCCAGACGGGCTCCTTTGGCGTGTTCTGGCGTGAAAATGTCGGCGTCGGTTCGGCCATGAACTTCGTCGACGCTGGACCTGCCGAACTTCATCGCCAACGCGTGACTGACTCGAATGAAGCGGCTGTCGATGTCCTTGAAGTAGATGGAATCAGGAATGTTGGCCAGGAATTCGCTCTTGGATCGGTTGGCTGCA